>NZ_JBZQJF010000129.1:0-56915 GCF_059905295.1 Mangrovibacterium sp. | reverse complement strand
TAAATAAGTTAAAACAAAGGCAAAGGGGATGAGGATACCCGCAACAATAGCGATGCTTCGCCGGGCCGTTTTCTCATCGCGGGCACAAAAGACCCGGGAGTAAATATCGGGGCCCACGACGAAGGTGCTCGAAAAGGTCAGAAACAGGATGAGCAAATCAGTGGTGGAAAAATGGCTGTTGAAGGGAAATGTTGCTACTATTGGACTGGTGTGCGTACCAGGAGTAAACGACAAAAAGACAGCTGAGCAAACGATGCCTGCCAAAATGATGATGGCCTGAACGAAGTCGGTCTTTAAAATTGAAATTTGTCCGCCAATTAAGGTGTAAATGATGAATACGCCGGACGAAATGATAACGCCATCGGCATAGGGTAAGCCAAATAAGCTGAACAGGATTTTTGCGGCGGCAATAATTTGTGCTGCTACGATACCGGTCCAGGCCAGAGGTATAATGACAGAAGCCGATTTGCGGGCAGTTTCACCGTAAAAACGCCCCAGCATATCGGTCAAGGTGAATTTGCCGTACTGGCTAACCTTACGCACGAGTGGCAAAAGAATCCACAATCCGGCAGAAGCGGCCAGCAGGTACCAGGCTGCTGCCCAGGTTTCATGAATCGCCAGGTTGACCGAACCCAGTATGGCTGAACCACCCAGGATAGAGGCCAGCAAACTTCCCGAAATCTGGAAGACGCCGTTACGCTTGCCACCGACAAAATAATCCGACGGGCTTTTTATCTTCAGGGCTGAGAAAATTCCGATTACCAGGAGCACAACTCCGTAAAGGACGAGTATGGTTACTTTCATTGAATAAGTCTTATGCACTTGGGCAAAGCACAAAAATAACAATTGAATTGTTTTTTACCGGCTCCCGGGCGATCAACTCACCTGATAATAGGCATTGCTTAATGCGGCAATTCTTTGTAACTTAAAATGAATCAAACGAGAAAGCTTATGAAACGCCATTTGTTCCTCGGAAATGAAGCGGTTGCCCAGGCAGCTGTCGATGCTGGTATTTCCGGAGTGTATGCCTACCCGGGAACGCCTTCAACCGAAATTACCGAACACATTCAGAAAAATCCAGTTGCAATCGAACGTCATGTGCATCGGCAATGGTCGGCGAACGAGAAGACGGCTTATGAAACGGCCTTGGGGATGAGTTATGCCGGGCGTCGAGCATTGGTGTGCATGAAGCAGGTTGGCCTGAATGTGGCGGCCGATGCCTTTATGAATTCGGCTATTACCGGGGTGAATGGTGGTTTGGTACTGGCGGTGGCCGATGATCCGGGAATGCACTCCTCGCAAAATGAACAGGACTCCCGCTACTTTGGTCGTTTTGCTATGATCCCGGTGTTGGAACCGTCGAACCAGCAGGAAGCCTACGATATGTGCTACGAAGCGTTTCATCTTTCGGAACAATTACAGTTGCCGGTTATGTTGCGGTTAACCACCCGTTTGTCGCATTCGCGCTCGGCTGTTACATGTCGCCGGTCCATTCACCCGCACGAATTGCACTTGCCACGAAACCTGAAACAGTTTCTGCTGTTGCCCATCTTCGCCCGTAAAAACTATGTGGGGCTGTTGGATAAACAAAGCCGGTTGGAGATGCTTTCCGAAGAGTCTGCTTATAATTTCTATGAAGAAGGTGGCGATCATCGTTTGGGGATTGTCTGTTGCGGTTTAGGCTGGAATTATTTCCGCGAAGTATTCGTTGGCACTGAAATTCCTTATCCGCGTGTTAAAATCAGTCAGTATCCGGTTCCAGGGACACTTCTGAAAAAGCTGGAAAAAGAATGTGATGAGTTGCTGGTCATTGAAGAAGGTTATCCGTTGGTTGAAGAGCAGTTGGGTGATTTCTTCGGAAAAGGGACGCCGGTGCATGGCAAGCTCGATGGCTGGTTGCCCCGTTACGGCGAATTGACCAGCGACCTGGTTGGGAAAGCCCTCAAGATTGAATATGCAACGCCTTATCCCATCCCGAAATCGGTTGTTCCGCGACCTCCGTCCTTTTGCCGGGGCTGCGGGCATGTCGATGCATTTGAGGCTTTACAGGAGGTTGTTGCGACTTATGGCCAGGGGCATATATTTTCAGATATTGGATGCTATGCGCTGGCTGCTCTTCCGCCTTACCAGGGAATTTATTCCTGTGTCGATATGGGCGCATCCATCACCATGGCCAAGGGCGCTGCTGATGCCGGTTTTTTCCCGGCTGTCGCTTTTATCGGCGATTCAACCTTTACGCATTCGGGTATGACGGGCTTGTTAGATGCCGTGAATGAACATACCAATATGGTGGTGGTCATCTCCGATAACCAATCCGTGGCGATGACGGGAGGACAGAAACCGGCCGGTTTGGGTAAGCTGGAGGCTATTTGTAAAGGGATGGGTGTTGATCCGGCGCATATCCGGGTGTTTGTGCCACTGCATAAAAATCAGGAGGAGATGATCCGCATCTACAAAGAAGAACTGGAATTCGAAGGTGTGTCGGTCGTTATTCCAAGGCGCGAATGTTTGCAGGCAGCAGCCCGGCGTAAAAGACAGGAGAAACAAGAACAAGCTTAATTTGAATACGATGAAAACAGATATCATTTTAGCAGGGGTTGGCGGACAGGGCATTTTATCGATTGGCGCTATTTTGAGTGTTGCAGCCTTGCACGAAGGCTTGTCGGTTAAGCAGGCCGAAACACATGGCATGAGCCAGCGGGGCGGGGCAGTGGTTGCTCATGTTCGAATAGCCGATCATGCGGTTTGTGCCGATTTAATTCATCACGGGCAAGCCGATGTGCTGCTCGGTATGGAGCCGATGGAGGCTTTGCGCCAGCTGCCTTTTCTGCATGCCCATGGTGTATTGATCAGCAATATGGAGCCTTTCCTGAATTTACCCAACTACCCCCCCGTTGAAGAGCTGTGGGCTGAAATCAAAAAACGTCCTAGACATATTTTAGTTGATGGAGGGGTAATCACTCACCAGCTTTGCAACCCCAAAGCTTTAAATATGATTATGCTTGGTGCACTGGCCGATTATATTCCGCTACAGCTTGACTCGCTGCGCAAAGGGATTAACGAGGTATTTCAGTCTAAAGGGGAAAAGGTGATCCTGCTAAATCATGAGGCTTTTGACGCCGGACGTGCTTTTGTTGCAAAACAGGCCTTTGTTTAGGCCTTTTCAGTCTGAAAAACATGGCGAAAGCGGATATCTTTTCTAATTTTACGCGTCTACTCAAAAAAACTAACATGAAAAGAAACTATCTAGCCGTTTTGGCCGCCTTGTTTTTATTCTCGAGCTGCCAAACATCCACTAAAAAAGTAACTGAAAAACCCCGTAAGCCCAATATTATTTACATTCTTGCCGACGACCTGGGCTATGGCGATTTAAGCTGCTACGGACAGCAAAAATTTCAAACTCCGAATATCGACAAGTTAGCGACTGAGGGAATGCGCTTTACCAACCACTATGCCGGTTGTGCGGTTTGTGCGCCATCGCGTTCCAGCTTGTTAACCGGTCAAACAACCGGTTTTACACCTATCCGTGGTAATATCGGGGTGAAACCTGAAGGACAGATTCCTCTTCCGGCCAACGCCTTTACGATTGCCGAGCTTTTGAAGCAAAATGGCTATGTAACCGGGGCATTCGGTAAGTGGGGCCTTGGTTTTATCAACACCGAAGGCGATCCGAATAACCAGGGATTCGACGATTTCTACGGTTATAACTGCCAAACGCTGGCACATAATTATTTCCCGGGTCACCTTTGGGAGAATAAAACAAAGGTTGATATGACCGGTAATGTGGACAACCAGTTTGAGGAATATGCTCCCGAGTTGATTCAAAAGAAAGCTCTGGAATTTTTGGAGAAAAATAAAGATACGACCTTCTTTATGTACTATCCTTCGACAATTCCGCATGCTGAGTTGAAATTACCGGAAAAGTATTTGGCGAAGTATCGTGGGAAATACGATCCCGAAAAGACATTTAAAGGTGCTGATTTCGGGAGTAAACGCTTCCGCACTGGTGGCTATGGTTCGCAAAATGAATGTCATGCTGCATTTGCGGCTATGGTTTCAGTACTCGACGACGAAGTGGGTGAATTGATGGCCAAGTTGAAAGAACTGGGAATTGACGACAATACACTGGTGATTTTCTCTTCGGATAATGGTCCGCATATCGAAGGTGGTGCCGATCCGGATTATTTCGATAGCAACGGTCCGCTGAAAGGCTATAAGCGCGATTTGTACGAAGGTGGTATCCGTGAACCGATGATTGCCCGCTGGCCGGGACATATTGCCGCAGGAAGCTCAACCGACCTGATTTCGGCCTTTTGGGATGTGATGCCAACCTTTGCCGATTTGGTAGGTGCTGAGAAGCCGGCCCATATCCAGGGGATTTCGTTCCTGCCAACTTTGCTGAACCAGCCCGGACAAAAGCAACACGACTACCTGTATTGGGAGTTTCACGAAAATGGCGGTCGCCAGGCAATTCGTCAGGGGGATTGGAAATATGTAAGCTACGATGTTTCCGATCCGGAGAAACAAACTCACGAGCTGTACGATTTGTCCAAGGATCCGGGCGAGGAGCATGACCTGGCTGCTCAGTATCCCGAGATTGTTGAAGAGATGCAGCAGATTTTGTGGGCTGCCCGCACCGAATCGGCTGAATTTCCTTTTGGAATGAAGGCTCATTCTACAACGAAGTAAAAGTTCAGTCCGGATTAGGACAAGGTAAGATATGAACAAGCGCCCGATAACTTTGTCGGGCGTTTATTTTTTAGTTTCTTCGGGTATGGAAAGCCGATCAATCAAAGAAATCCGAGAGGAACTCAAAAATTACCCGCCGCAACAGTTGCAGGAGCTTTGCCTGCGAATGGCTCGCTTCAAAAAGGACAATAAGGAGCTGCTGACCTACCTCTTGTTTGAGTCGGAAGATGAGGCTGGCTTTATTGAAAGCGTAAAGGCGGAGATTGATGCGGGTTTTAAAAGCATGAATCGGCGCAGCGGTTACCTCATCAAAAAAAGCTTGCGAAAAATTCTCAAGGACACCACACAGGCCATTCGCTACTCAGGCATTAAAACCACCGAAGTGGAGTTGCTCATCTATTTTTGCCGCAAGATGCGCACCGAAAAGATTCCGATGAGCACTAATCCCATCATTCGAAACATGTATGCCCGCCAGGTGAAGAAAATTGAAACAACTGTTGCCAAATTACACGAAGACCTTCAATTCGATTACGAGGACGATATTGCATATCTGAAAGCTTAGTGGTTGCTCCGGTCAATTTTTAAGGTGCTTAGCACCCTGAAGGCGCGACTTGGTTTACCTGAAAGCCTGATCATTTGGCCGAGGAACACTTTTCGCAAATTAGAGGAGCCAAAACCAACAATTGGAGATTGCTCCTGCACGTTGCAGTAGGCAATTTGCACAGTTGAAAATGCTCTCGCAAATTGCAGCGGCGATAGAGGGTTGCCTGAAATGCTCTCGCAGATTGCAGGAGCATTTCAGATGAAACTGATTATGCTCTCGCAAACTGCAGAAGACCGTATGTCCGGGGCGAAAATGCTCTCGCAAAGTGTCGGAGTTTATGGGGCAGGGTGAAATCATTCCCGCAGGTTGCAGGAGCATTTTAGGGTTACTGAAAATGCCCCATCAGGTTTGCAGGAGCAAAAATGAGGTGCAGAAAATAGCTAAACAGGTTTGCAGGAGTTGTTTCGACTGGCTAATCCTTCAAATTCAACCTGCGTAAATATAAACAGGTCGCAAACGAAAAGAGGTTACTTCTGCAACAGAAGCAACCTCTTGTATTTTTATCAGAACAGCGTCTGAATTAATCGAATTGATGGTCGCATGTACCTTTGTCGGTGTCACAGTCGCATTCCAATCCTTTTTCGTATTGTTCCAACGCACGCATACTCATACCCATTGAGGAGAACCCTCCATCGTGGAACAAGTTCTGCATGGTTACTTTGCGAGTCAGGTCGGAGAATAAGGTGATACAGTAATCAGCACATTCGTCGCCTGAAGCATTACCCAGCGGAGACATGCGTTCGCCGAAGTCCAGCAGACGGTCGATACCTTTAACACCACTACCGGCAGTAGTGCGGGTTGGAGACTGAGAAACGGTGTTTACACGTACACGACGCTCGCGGCCGTAGATGTAGCCAAAGCTACGTGCAATAGATTCCAGCAATGCTTTTGCATCGGCCATATCGTTGTAACCATAGAAGGTACGTTGTGCTGCAACATACGATAAAGCAATAACAGAACCCCATTCGTTAATGGCATCCATTTTACGGCATACCTGCATTACTTTGTGGAAAGAGATTGCAGAGATGTCCAGTGTTTTATCCAGATAGTTGTAGTCCAGATCGCTGTAGTGACGACCTTTACGAACGTTGGGTGACATACCGATTGAGTGCAATACGAAATCGATTTTTCCGCCTAAAACTTTCATTGACTCCTGAACCAGGTTTTCCAGATCAGCAACGTTTGTTGCATCAGCAGCAATCAATGTTGAATTTGTTTTTTCTGCCAAATTCGCAGTTTCACCCATACGTAGGGCTACGGATGTATTCGTTAGTGTGAAGGTTGCGCCTTCTTCGTACGCACGTTCTGCTACTTTCCAAGCAATAGAATCGGGGTTAAGGGCACCAAAAATAATCCCTCGTTTACCTTTAAGTAAATTGTAAGCCATGTTTTTAAATTTTTGAGTTGTAACAACTCGCGTTTAAAATGGTTTTTAAAATATGGTATAAAACAAAAAATACCGGCTTTGGCCGGCATTGTTCTAAATTCGTTCGATACTGTTATCGGGTAGCCATCCCTGGTTCCCGTCAGACAATTGAATTTCCATCCAGCCCGACAAACTATCCTTGATTTGAACTTTCAGTCCTTCATGAATCAGGAATAGATCTGTTCCGCTATCGGATGGCGAGCTTTTCACCGTAACACTAGGTTGCACAATAATGGCAAAATTATGCTGGGTGATTCGCTTTTTATGCCGGGCGGCAAAGTTAAAACTAAAAATGGAAATAACTACGATTAAAATTCCTGCCCAGAAGGATATTCGTTTGAAGGTCCCGTTTCGGGTGAAAAAGAAGAAGCCTGCCAGAATGAGAAACAGGATGAAACAGATTACACTGATACGTGCCCACTGGTCTACCGAAAACTTGTTGGTAATGTTGTTCCACCAACGAATAAAGAACACTTGTGGCAGCGGATCGATATTGTCGACAACGTGCTGGTTGGCCAGATCGAGGTTGAACTGAATGTCCTGGTCGTTTGGTGCCAGCAGCTTTGCCCGTTCGTAATTCAGAATGGCTTTGGTAAACTGGTTGGTCTTATAATAGGCATTCCCCAGGTTGTAATACACTTCGGCCGAAGCTTTGTTGCTATTCAGAATTTCATTGTATGCTGTGATGGCATCATTGTATTCGCCGGCAATGTAATGCTTGTTGGCTTTATCCAGTAAAGCATCCTGAGCAAAAACCGACAAACTGATTGTCAGTAAAAATATAAGTTGAATGAATTTCTTCATGTTTGTTTTCATTTTACAGTTACTCAACGGATTTGTTTATCCAGTTTACCCATCAGGGTTGCTGATTTCTGGTAAATTTCTTCCAATGCTGCATCCGACGAACTTGGCGCATAACGGGCAAATTCGCAGGTGTCGATAATCCGGATAAACTCATCAATTTGCTCTTGGTTAACCCCTTTTTGTACCAGGGTTGAAATGGCTTTATCGCGGTTCAGGTTGGCAACCGGAATACTCAGCTTGTCACTTAGGTATCCCCAGAATGCTTTCAATACAGCTTCGTAGAACTGCTCTGAGTTATGCTGCTTCAGGTGGCTGGCCGCCTCCTTCAGACGTTTCTGTGCAACTTTGTTCGCTTTTTTGGTTTTTACCAACTGAATGTTGGCATTCTCTTTCAGCTTTTTGCGGTAAACAATGGCTACAATCACAAAGATCACGGTCGAAATAATGTACAACAACCAGAATGCGGTGCTGCCATAGAACGACTGAGCCAGATTACGCAGTTTGTACTGACCTTGTTTGATGTAGCGAATGTCTTTCCCAATGAAACGGACATCCTGCTTGTTAAACGAGCTGGTTACCGTTGCATTTTGAGCATCATCGCCTTTGGCAATACTTAGCTTGAATGAAGATGAAGTCTCGGTTTTGTATTTACCGGTTTCCGGGTCGAAGCTCGAAAACCTGACGGGCGGAATGGTGTAATCGCCGGCATAACGCGGGATGATCAGGTACTCGAAGGTTTTTGTTCCTGTTAAACCGTGGTTGGTCGATTTGATGTTTTCATCGGTTTTGGGATCGTAAACTTCAAAGTCTTTCGGGAAATCAACTTTCGGTGCATCAATCAGGCGTAGGTTTCCGCTTCCTGAAATAGTTAATCGAAGCGTTATGGCTTCGTTGGTTTTCGCCGTTGTTTTATCAATGGCTGCTGAGAATTTCATCTGACCAACACCACCGTAAAAACCGTCCGGCGGAGTAGGCAAATCTTTTACATTCAGGTAAACCGGATCACTGGTTACCTTGGCCGACACCGTGCGGAAGTTGTCGAAGAAATCATCAAAGAAACTACGTTGTCGCTTAATCTGCTGACGTACCAAACAGGTAATTTCGAACGGATCAATTTTGATTCTTCCGGTTTGTTGCGGGAAGAGGATCGTTTTCTTTAAAACACCAACCTGGTAGATCTTTCCTTTGTACACCTCGCGGTTAAAAGTAATTTGATTTGGTGTGTCAATATCCTGGGTCCAGAAACCTTCGTACGAAGGCAGCTTCACATCCTGGAAATTGGTTATGGGAACATCCGGGCTCACATAAATCTTGACGGTTGCAATGGCTTGCTGCCCTTTATAAACGCTCGACTTATCCAGGTCAACCTTCACAAAAAGATCACTTTTTGTCAGGTTGGCAGAAGGTACATTTTGCTGGCTTTGCTGCGTACTGCTGCCTCCGCCGCCACTGCTGCTACTTTGGCTTTGCTGAGCCTGCGGTTGACCTTTAACTACTTCGATCTCCAGTTCATTCGACTCATAGACCTTACCATCAACAGATACCGAGGCAGGACGAATGGTGAATTTACCAACGTCTTTAGCTCGCAGGATGTAAATGTACGAGAAGGTGACCGATTGAGTCGTTTGCCCGTTGATCATCTGGATGCTGGTACTTTGGGAAGTTGATGGTCCCATCAGTACATCGAAAGCCGATAAATCGGGCAGTTTTAAATCAGTTCCCCGTTCGTTCAAGGTGAATGAAAGCCGGAACTGTTCTCCTGTAGATACAACATTCGGACCAGTCATCTCAAACCGAACATTGTCGGCTGAGGCAAACCATGCCGGAAGTATAAGTAGGGTTAGTAGGATGAGTCTCTTAATCATTTTACTCATTATGCGTTGTTATTTGCCATTCAAAATTAACATTTAAAGCTAAGATTCGGGAAATGCAAAATCTCCGATTCAACTTCGTAACCTTATTTTAGCCTACCAATCTTTGTCGGTCTGGCGTTGTTGTGCTTTTTCAGCTTTTGCTTTTTTCACTTTTTCCTGAATCTTCTTTTCATCGTTCTGCAGAGCCTGCAGCAAGCGTTCTGCATTTTCTTTCGAAATTTTTTGCTGTTGTGGCTGTTGCTGCTGCTTTTGTTGCTGATCCTTATTTTGGTTTTGCTGATCTTTATTTTGCTTGTCTTTGTTTTGTTGATCTTTATTCTTGTTCTGATCCTGGTTCTGCTTGTCTTTGTTTTGGTCTTTATTCTGATCCTTATTCTTGTCTTTGTTTTGTTGGTCCTTGTTCTTGTCCTTATTTTTATCCTTCTGATCTTTATTCTTATCCTTGTTTTGATCCTTGTTCTTTTGCTGCTGTTGCTGTTTCTTCTTCAGGTTCATGGCATACAGCAGGTTGTACTTCGAATCCAGATCATTGGGATTGTTGCGTAGCGCTTCTTTATAGGCTTCAATACTTTCGTCCAGCTTTTTCTGCATCAACAACGAGTTACCAATGTTGTGGTAAGCACGGGCTTTTTCTGTTTTGTCGGTGCTTTTTTTCGCAATATCCTCAAAAGTACTTTGCGCCTGATCAAATTTTTGCTGCTTATAGAGGGCATCGCCCAGGTTGAAGTTCCATTTCAAATCGTCCGGGCGTTTCTCAATCGCACGGCGATAGGCGATTTCAGCTTTGTTGAATGAAGCAGTATCCTGCTTGGTCGTATCTGCCATAGCTTGCTCATAAAACTTGTTACCCTGACGAACAAATTTGCGTTCGTTTTGCGCTTGAGCTGTCAGCCCAAGGAAGATGAAAGCCAAGCTAATGAATACGGTATAGAATTTTAAATTTCTTTTCATTTTCCAAATAATTTGATGTTTTTCAAATATTTGTTTTTGCGTTCCAAAACAAGGTAGTCGATAAAAAGGAAGAACAGGGCCAGGGCGATGAACCATTGGTATTGTTCTGCATATTCTGCATAAACAACCGATTCCATTTCGGCACCTTGCATCTTGTTGATTTCGTTGAAGAGGGTGTTTAAGCCCACCTCTGCATTATTGGCCCGAACGTAAATACCATTTCCTGCAGCCGCAATTTCCTGCAGCATTTGCTCATTAAGCTTTGTTACGACCACCTGACCGTTTTTATCCTTTCTGAAGTCTTTTTGTCCGTTTTCATAAACCGGTATTGGTGCTCCCTGTGGAAGCCCCATCCCAATGGTGTGAACAATTATACCTTGTTCGGCGGCAGCTTTGGCAGCCCCAATGGCATCATCTTCGTGGTTTTCCCCATCGGTAATGACGATGATGGCTTTATTACCTTTAAACTGTGGACTGAAGGAATTTGCCGCCAGGTTAATCGCAGCGCCAATGGCCGTTCCCTGCCGGGGAACAATCTTCGTACTTACCGAGTTCAGGAAAAGTTTAGCCGAAGAAAAGTCCGTTGTAATCGGGAGTTGGGTGTAGGCGTCGCCTGCAAAAACAATCAAACCGATTTTATCGTTATCCAATTTGTCAATTAAGCGCGATATTGCTCGCTTAGCGCGCTCCAAACGGTTAGGCTGAATATCTTCAGCCATCATCGAATTTGAAACGTCGAGGGCAATCATCAATTCAACGCCTTTCCGTTTTTCCGTTTTTAACTTACTGCCAAACTGCGGTTGAGCAACAGCGAAAATGATGGAACTTAAAGCCATCATCCAAAGAATGAATTTCAATACCGGGCGACTGTTACTTGCATTGGGCATCAGTTCATTGACGATTTCGGGTTGCCCGAAACGTTTCAGCGCATTTTTACGCTTGGTACGAATTAGTATAAAAAGGATTGTCAAAATAGGGATAATGACTAATCCGTATAGATATTCAATATGTGCAAATCTGAACATTTCCATTTTTTCTTCAGCTTAAGGAATGTTACGGAATAAGGTAATCTTCAGGAAAAATCCGGCCAGCAGAATCAATCCGCCAAGCAAAGCAAAGCGTTGGTATTCCTCTTGCTTACGGCTGTATTCCTTCACCTCTATTTTTGATTTTTCCAACTTATCAATGTCTTCGTAGATCTTCACGAGCGACTCGTTGTTGGTTGCGCGGAAATACTTTCCGCCGGTAATATCTGCGATTTTTTGCAGCGTTGCTTCATCAATTTTCACAGGCATATCCTGAAGTTGTATGCCAAAGGGGGTTTGCACCGGGTAGGGGGCTGTTCCTATGGTTCCAACTCCGATGGTGTACACCCGGATGCCGTAAGTTTTTGCTAACTCGGCAGCTGTTACCGGGGCAATTTCACCGCTGTTGTTTTCTCCATCGGTCAGCAAAATGATGACTTTGCTGACTGCTTTGCTGTCTTTTAATCGGGCTACCGATGTTGCCAGTCCGTTACCAATGGCTGTTCCGTCTTCAATCATACCACTCTGAATATCCTTAAACAGGTTAATGAGTACGGCGTGGTCGGTTGTTAAGGGACATTGGGTGAAACTTTCGCCTGAAAACACCACTAAGCCCATACGGTCGTTGGGGCGGCCTGCAATAAATTTGGTTGCCACATTTTTGGCAGCCTCTAATCGGTTAGGCTGGAAATCCTGGGCAAGCATTGAGCTTGAGATATCGAGGGCAACCACGATATCAATCCCTTTGGTTGTTGAATTTTCCCAACTTGCTGTTGTTTGAGGTCGGGCTAAAGCAACAATCAACAGTGATACGCCGGCCATTTGCAATAAAATGGGCAAGTGGCGCATATAATGCTTCCAGCTTTTGCTGATTTGTGCAAAACCTAGTGTGGTGGAGTAGCGAATGCTGGCTCCCGATTTTTGGAACCTGAAGATGTACCAGGCCAACATGGGCACCAGCACAAATAGCAGGTAAAAATATTCCGGATTTTTAAATGTTATTCCGTCCATTTTTTAATTCTGTTTCGTAGAAAATATTTTTTGAACTTCGGTAATGCTCATTATTTCTGGTGATGGCATTTACTTGAGTTCTACTTCTTCTCCTTCGCGTTCGTCTTTCATGTCGGTCTTGCGTTCTTCCAGTTTTGTGTCATTTACAAAGAAGAAAGCATTCATCAGGCTCAGGTTGTGGTCGTCAGGTAGTGGCTGATATTTGGCAAATTTCACCAGATCCGACAGTTTCAAAATATCCTTTAACTGGGTAAAAGACTTTTCCGTAAGTAAATCCTTTTGTTTTGTAAAAGCCTGCATTGTTTCGTCAGTGGTAAACTCCGGTGCATCAATGCCAAAACGATCTTTGATATAAAAGCGTAAGGTGTCGGAAACCTCACTGTAGAAAGGCTTTATCTTATCGGGTTCCAGCCAAACTTTACTTTCACGGATTCGTTCAAGGGCGCGCAATGCAATAACGTGCGGTGCTTCTTTGGGCTTGGCGGCTTTACCAAATACCGGTTTATTTTTCTTACGACGTTGGAAATAATAGAAGATGAAAAAGGCGATAGCCAAAATCAAAATAGCTCCCAGGATGTAAGGCGACGCTTCGGCTAGGGTTACCGGAGCACCATACGGATGCTTAATATCTACCGGTCCTTTTGTCGTATCGATGGCCATACCATGAACAAAAAAATCAGCAGGAAGTGTTTCCATATCCTCCTGCATATTGTTCTGAACCAGCTTGAACTTAAAAGCCGGAACCACATTGCGACCGGTGTCGAAACTGGTAATCGTCAGGTTTTTGATGATTTTCAGTTGTTCCTGTTCATCTAATTTAAAGGTGTCCAGCGGTGACTGGGCTATAACTTCGATGCCGTTGTCAAGGGTATCGCCAATTTCCGGAAATTCAACCTTGAAATCCTTTGGTTGCTCAACTTCGAGGCGTAGGTTTAGCTGGTCACCAATCAACACATTGGTTGAGTCGATGACTGCATTAACCTTAACTCCCTGCGCATGCAAGGTGTTTTGAGCTAACCCAAGCAAACAAACGATGACTATTGATAATTTTATTTTTCTCATGTTTTATGCTTTTAATCCCCGTTTTTGGAACAAGGTCATCAGGGATCTTACATAGTCTTCTTTCGTGTTGATATTGGCATAATCAACACCACTTTTCTTAAATGTCCAGTCGAGCTTTGCACTAAGCTCCTTCCACCATTGCTCGTAGTTGTCGCGCACTTTCTTACTACTGCTATCCACCCAAACATATTCTCCGGTTTCAGCATCTTTCAGTTTGATCATGCCTATTGGAGGAAGGCTGGTTTCACGTTCGTCGTAAATGCGCAAAGCCACCACATCGTGTTTGTTATTGGCAATGGTCAATGCTTTGTCAAAATCGGCTTCACGCTGAATGAAGTCGGAAATGATAAAGCAGGTACACCGCTTTTTGATGGCATTGGTCATGTAGCGCATCGCCTCGGTGATATTGGTGCCTTTATGCTCCGGTTCAAAATCAATAAGCTCGCGGATAATGCGAAGAATATGTGATTTTCCTTTCTTAGGCGGAATGAATTTCTCAATTGTCTCGGAAAAGAAAATGACACCAATCTTATCGTTGTTTTGAATGGCTGAAAAGGAGAGAATAGCTGAAATTTCGGTAATGACATTCTTTTTGAATTTCTCGAATGAACCGAAATCCCGCGAACCACTGACATCGATCAGCAGCATCACGGTTAGCTCCCGCTCTTCTTCGAAAACCTTAATGAAAGGCTTATTATAACGGGCAGTTACATTCCAGTCGATACTTCGGACATCGTCGCCAAACTGGTATTCGCGTACCTCACTGAAAGCCATACCACGACCTTTAAACGCCGAGTGATATTCACCTGCAAAAATATTGCGGCTTAATCCCCGTGTTTTGATCTCAATCTTGCGGACTTTCTTTAATAAATCTGTATGTTCCACTGGCTTCGCTTTTAAGTTCAAAGTTTCATGTTTTAAGTTCAAAGTCGTAATGCGTACCTTGAACGGTTACAATTACAGAGTTTCAGATGTCGTTTACTTGGAACCTGAAACTCGAAACGTGGAACTTTTATGGAACTTCAACAGTGTTCAGAATATCAGTAATGATATCTTCTGTTGTAATATTATTGGCTTCTGCTTCGTAGCTCAATCCAATCCGGTGGCGTAGCACATCGTGACAAACTGCACGAACATCTTCCGGAATAACATAACCACGACGTTTAATAAAGGCATAAGCTTTAGAAGCCTGTGCCAAGCTGATACTTGCACGAGGTGAACCACCAAACGAAATCATATCGGCATATTTCTCCAGTTTGTATTCCGATGGGGTACGTGTTGCGAAAACAATGTCAACAATATATTTGCTGATTTTCTCATCCAGGTACACATCCTTAACCACGTTGCGGGCCTTGATGATGTCTTCCGGTTTTAATACGGTTGCCGCTTGCGGGTATTGCTTCAGCAAGTTCTGCTGGATAATTAGTTTCTCTTCTTCCTTTTGCGGGTATTTGATGACCACCTTCAGCATAAAACGGTCGACCTGTGCTTCAGGAAGCGGATAGGTACCTTCCTGCTCAATGGGGTTTTGAGTGGCCATAACCAGGAATGGTTCTTCCAGCTTGAAGGTTGCGTCGCCAATTGTAATTTGGCGTTCCTGCATAGCTTCCAAAAGTGCTGATTGAACTTTTGCCGGTGCACGGTTAATCTCGTCAGCTAATACGAAGTTGGTGAAGATCGGTCCCTTTTTAACGACAAATTCTTCATTCTTCTGACTATATATTAGCGTGCCAAGTAAGTCGGCCGGTAATAAATCCGGTGTAAACTGAATACGGGCAAAATCGGCGCTGATGGTTTTCGACAGTGTGTTGATGGCTAAGGTTTTTGCCAAACCGGGTACACCTTCCAACAGGATGTGACCACCTGATAATAAACCAATCAACAAACTTTCAACAAGGTGTTTTTGTCCTACAATCACCTTGTTCATTTCCATGCTGATCAAATCCACGAAAGAGCTTTCTTTTTCGATTCTTTCGTTGAGCTCACGAATATCAACTGCTTGATTCATTTTTTTAGATCGATTTTTATATTTTAGGTTGACGAAATTAAAGCATACTTGTCCAAAAAAGGGTATAACTTTGTTAAAAGTTGTTAAGTGTTATGTTTGGGTAAGAGCCGTTAAAATTAATAAAACAGGGCATTTCGGGAAGCTGCAATTTAATTTTTATTTTAAAAAAGATTGATTTTGAAACAACGATATTTTATTGAATTAGCCTACAATGGAACCCGCTATCATGGCTGGCAAATTCAACCCAAATCTAAAAGTATACAGGAAGATCTGCAACATGCATTAAGTACAATCTGTCGCGAAGAAATCGCGGTTACCGGTGCCGGGAGAACCGATACCGGAGTACATGCAAGCTACTATGTTGCACATTTTGATTCGGAGAAGAGTCAATTGGATGATACTCAGTTTGTCTATAAAATGAATCGTTTTTTGGGCAATGATATTGTTCTTTTCAACATTGTCAAAGTGGATGGCGAGGCTCATGCTCGTTTTGGCGCTATTTCGCGCACTTATCATTACTTTATTACGCAACAAAAAAATCCTTTTGTCCAGGAAACAGCCTGGTACAACAGTCGGCCTATGGATGTTGAGCGGATGAATGAAGCTTGTAGAGTTTTATTTGATTATACAGACTTTACCAGCTTCAGTAAGTTGCACACGGATGTGAAAACAAACAACTGTAAAATTTTTCAGGCTGAATGGATTCAAACAGGACAACAGTTGAAGTTTGTAATCAAAGCCGATCGTTTTTTACGAAATATGGTGCGGGCAATTGTTGGAACATCAGTTGAAGTAGGACTTGGAAAAATGACCATCGAAGAATTTCGACAAGTTATTGAGACGAAAGATCGTGGAGCCGCCGGTGTTTCAGTTCCAGCCTCGGGCTTATTTCTGACAGATATAGAATACCCCGATGTTGTCTTTAAACGATCAGTTCCGGTAGACTAAAGTAACTGCACAATAGCATGGAGATCATTAACTTTATCCTGATGGCCTAACGATTCGTAAGAGCTAATCAAGCTTTCGAGCAGCAGTTTGATTATTTTTTTGTCCTCGCAAGGAGTTTCAAAAAGGTTCGGATCTGCATTTTCATTTTTCTTCATGAAAAACTCAATTTCCTTTCGACCAATGATTGCTCCTCGGTTAGCCGGATTGATATAAAAAAGAATGGGCGAATCGTAGTCTTCACCATGTGCTTTTCGGGCTGTTTCTTTATCGACATAGGCAAGAAGTGGATTCTTGGGGAAGTTGATAAGCTGAACCGGAAAACCTAATTCCCGGGCAACCAGTGTGTAAAGTATTGCCAGCGAGATAGGGCTGCCCTTTTTAGTTTCAAGCAGCTGGTTTAGATAGCAGTTTTGAGGCGACTGAAGATTGGATAGGTTGATCGTAAATTTGTTTACATCGTACAAAATGTGATTGAGTACTGTAATCTTCTCAATGGATGTCAATCGGTTATTAATTTCAAGCCAAACGTCGCTGCTTATCTTTTTGAGCTGGCTTTGGATAGTTTTCAGTTTGAGCTCGGGGTACTGATATTGGCTGATTAGAAAAAAGCCTTCAAACAAGTCGACCTCCTCTTGATTGGCCCAATTTTGAATTTTGGTACTGGTTTCGCGAAACTGGATTTGTTGAATCAGGTTTTCGATTCGGGTCTGGATTAATTCATCCAGACTGGTTTCCCAAATGTGTTCCAATTCTTCTATTTCCAGATTCTTTTCTTTCAGTAACTCGCGTTCTACCATCTCGAATACGGACTGATCCGGGTCGTCTAATAGTGTTATAAGTGCCTGAAGTTTATCAGTATCCATAATATTCCCTCCCGCGGTCAATATAGTTTATTCTACTAACTTATCCAAAACCAGCTGGATAAGCTTTCTCATAGACGAATGATAGTCTCCGTTTGCTTGCTTACTTAAGCGGTTGGCAATGATTAAGCAAACAGTTAATGCATGGTGTCCCAGTAGTGCCGACAACCCGTAAATAGCAGAACATTCCATTTCGTAGTTGGTAATTTTATAGCCTTCGTGGTTGAAACTCTCAATTTTAGAATTGATGTCTGGGTCGGCCAGCTGTAACCGCAACACACGCCCTTGCGGACCATAAAAGCCAGGTGCCGATATGGTAACGCCTCGCGTGAAATCTTTAGTTTGGAATTTTGCGAACAAATCGGCTGAAGAACTGACTACATAAGGCGAAGTAAGCTTCTCGTTCCAGTTTAAATGTTCCTTAAAATGCGCTTCAAACGCTAAATCAGATATGGAATCACGGTTGGCATAAAAATTCAGTAATCCGTCGAATCCGATTGCTTTTTCGGAAACCACGAAAGAGTTGACGTCCAGATAGGGTTGTAATCCGCCTGAAGTTCCAATGCGGATGATGTTAAGGCTGCGCTTTTGTGCTTTCACCTCGCGTTTTGTAAAATCGATATTCGCCAACGCATCCAATTCGTTTACCACAATATCGATATTGTCGGTTCCAATTCCGGTCGAAAGCACTGTAATACGTGTCGATTTGTACTGGCCTGTGATGGTGACGAATTCGCGATTGTGAATTTTACATTCAATATTTGAAAATAGTGATGTAATCAATTCAACCCGGGCAGGGTCACCAACCAGAATAATGTTATCTGCAAGGTGTTCCGGCTTCAGGTGTAAATGGAAAACACTTCCATCCGGGTTGATAATGAGCTCAGAGGAACCAATCATAAGACTGTTTATTTGATGTTGTTCAAATCTAACTAAAAATAATCCGAGCAACAAAACATAAATGCGTGCATTATTATTCGTTTGTTTTTCTTAATTTATGATCTTTACTTCACCAAGTAATTTAACTAAGCTATTAATTATTGAAATTATTAAAATGAATATTCTCAAAAAATCTTACATCATTATTATTGTTGTTGCTGTTCTGGTTCTGATTTTTTCCGGAAGTAGTATGTTTTTTACGATCCAGCCGGGAGAACGAGGGATCATTTTCCGTCCTTTTAACGATGGGCTCGATAAAGAGCATATTTTTCTGCCGGGGTTTCATGTTGTTGCTCCCTGGAACGATTTAATTGTTTACGATGTGAAAGAACAACAACGCGAGGAAACGATGGATGTACTCGATAAAAATGGTTTGTCAATCAATGTGGATGTGTCGGTACGTTTTAACCCGATTTACGACAAAATTGGTACTTTGCACGAAGTATTTGGCACCCGTTATATTGATCAGTTAATTGTTCCGGAAGTGCGTTCGATGGTGCGGCAGGTTGCAGGGCGCTATTCTGCTGAAGAAATCTATTCAACAAAGCGTAGCGAGGTTGAACAGGCTATTATTGATGAAACAAAGATTATTCTCGAGAAGAATAATATTGACATGCGGGCTTTGCTGATTCGCTCCATTAATTTGCCTGATCAAATTCGGGTTGCTATCGAAAATAAATTGAAAACAGAGCAGGAGGCTTTAGCTTACCAGTTTCGTCTTACCCGTGAAGAATCGGAAGCTGAGCGTAAGCGTATTGAAGCAGAAGGTATTGCTAAGTTCAACGATATTATCAACTCCAGTTTGACGGACAAAATTTTGAAGCAACGTGGAATTGAAGCAACGCTCGAACTGGCAAAATCGCAGAACGCTAAAGTGGTCGTTGTTGGCAGTGCAAAAGATGGTCTGCCACTAATTTTGGGAAATAATTAAAAAAACAGATAGAAGCCGGTTCGAAAACAACCGGCTTTTTTTTGATGTTGAGTTATGCGAAAAATATTAAATGTTCACCGGAATGACGATCCGGAAAAGTATCAGTGTATTGGTTGTTCGCCTTTCAATCCGATTGGTTTGAAGTTGGAGTTTTGGGAAGATGGTGAAGAGTTATATGCCGAATGGGAACCTCAGGCTCACTTTGTTGGCTGGGTGGATGTTTTGCATGGAGGTATTCAGGCTACTATGCTCGATGAAATTGGCGGCTGGGTGGTTTATGTGAAATGTGAGACTGCGGGTGTTACCACCTCATTGGATGTAAAATATCGGGAAACTGTCTTTACCAATACCGGAAAGATAATTCTGCGGGCAAAATTGGTAGAAAGGCAAAAACGGATTGCTAAAATCAGAGCACAGTTATTTAACGCTGATGGAAAAATGTGTACCGAGGCAGATATCAGTTATTTTGTATTTCCGGAAAATATTGCCCGGGAGAAATTTCATTATCCGGGAATTGAAGCCTTTTTCGAAACGGAGTAAATATTCTTAGTCCATTTTCTCCATTAAGTGGTTGGTGCGTTGGCGAATAACGGGGTTTGTAACATTGGTGTCAGGCTCCGTTGCTTTAATTGATTCCTGAGGTTTCACAAAAAGAGTTTTCTCGTCCTGTTGTTGTTCAATTGTTTGTTTTGCGTCGATTGTTTGTTCCTGTTTAACCTGCACTGCATTTGCATCAGGTTGAGCTTTTGAACTTGTTTCAATGTTTTGAGACATTTTTAAACCAAGCAAATAAAAAATTGAAGAGGTTAGAATGACTACTTTCATGTTTCGAAATCAAAATTTTGGATAAAAATAGGGAATTCTGGTTTTATCAGGTAGTAATTTCGTTAAAAATGCTAAATGAATAGACAAAAGTTATCGGACATTTCTAAAAACATGACAAATGACAGTAAATAGGTTAGATTGTGAGCATTGGCTTTCATATTCGGGGAGCATATTGGGGGCTGAAATTGATCCTTTCTCATCGACTTCCTTGAATAATTATGATAGTAGTATGGAAAAATCGACTTGGGAGAGCACGCCGTTATTATTTTTCATATCTAATCACGAGGAACATCATTACCTATTTTGTGTAAGGGCGTTTGCACATAAGGTTGATACTGAAAATACGAATGATGGTGCAAGTTTTTGACTAAATTCGTGTCAAACCCCAAAATGAATTCAGAATAGAATGACTGATCAGGAGTTAGTGCGGCATATTACGAATGGCGACGATCGCGCATTCCGGCTTTTGGTGGAGAAATACCAAAATTTGGTGCTGCATACTTGTTTGGGGTTTATCCGGGAGAGAAATGATGCAGAAGATCTGGCTCAGGAGATATTTGTTGAATTGTTTCATTCGTTGAATAAGTTTCGGGGGGAATCTAAATTGTCAACCTGGATTTATCGAATTGCGGTCAATCGTTCGTTGAATTTCATAAGGGATAATAAACGGCGGCGTTTTTTTCAGTCCATAGGTGTGAATATCTCCGGGGAAATGAAGGTTGATGTAACGGATGAGAGCTGGAACTCACGGCCTGATCAAGAAGTGGAAAACGAGCAAAGACGAACCAATTTGTACAAGGCGATCAACAGTTTGCCTGAGCGGCAACGGGTAGCATTCACATTAAGTAAGATAGATGATCTTTCTTCCCAGGATGTTGCCGATGTGATGGGCCTTTCGTTGTCTTCTGTGGAGTCGTTAATTCACCGGGCAAAACGTGGGTTGCAGAAAAAATTGTACGAGTGCTATAAAAAGGGTATTTGAGAACGCAAGTTTTTAATTGGAAATGTGTCAATACAATATGAAAACAAAGAACCATCGTCAAATTCGGGGAAAATTGATTTTCTACATCGAAGGACAATTGCCATTTGCTGAAATGCAGTTGGTCGAGAAGCATTTGGAAGCTTGTCCTGAATGTGGGGCATATTTAGACGAGCTGAAAAGTTCACTTTCCCTGTTGGACATTAACAACGAGCAGGAAGTAGGTCCCTATTTTGTTGCTGGTGTTCAAAACCGGATTCAGGCAAGTCGAACACGGCCTTTGATTTTTAAAAAAGTATTGCAACCTGTTCTGGTCGTTTTTCTACTGGCTTTGGGGATTCGTTTTGGCATTTGGGTTGGCGATCACAGCCGGATGGATGTACCAGCTACCGAACAAGCCGTGCTTATGCCCTTTGATGATTTAGCAGAAGAACCAATTGAAGAATTCTTATTAAACCTGAAGTAATGTTTCGAAATATAAAAATATTGAGTTGGCTGGTCGTAATTTTGTTGGTAACAAACCTCGCAACTGTTATTACGGTTCTTTATCACAACCACAGTAGCCCTGAAATAAAAAGTAATCGGGTTGAAACAAATGTTCCGGGAGAGCGGAGAACACGTTTTTTCAAAGAACAGCTTAATTTGACAGATGAACAACTTGTCCCTTTTCGCGAGGCCAACAGAGGCTTTAACAGAAGGGCTCGGGGGTTTACGGAAGATATGAGTGAACTTAGAGAGGATATGCTACTCGAATTATTTTCAGACTCCGCGAGTCGGTCGAAACTGGAAAAAATAGCCCGGCAGATAGGAGACGATCATGAACAATTAAAGATGACAACCTGCGATTTTTACCTGGAACTCAAATCGATCTGTACCGATGAGCAAAGGGAGAAGTTGGCTGCCATTTTTCAGTCGTTGCTAAATGCTGATGAACGAGTGAACCTACCCGGGAAACAACATCGAAACGGAAAGCAACGAGAGTGACAAGGTAGCCTATTTCGGTGAAGGAAATAGTAAAAGAGAATGGAGTTGATGGTTTAGCCGTCAACTCCATTCTCTTTTTTTTCATATCACTACTGATTAAATTTTTTCTGGAAAATTCCTGCAAGAGCGCAAGTTTTTATTTCGGGTTGTGTCAAAGGAATAAAACCTTTCAGATAAGAAGGAGATAACGAATACAAAATTCTATTATTAATTTAAAATCAGAAGTTATGAAAACGACAGCAGGAATTTTAATTCTTATTCTTTTGGTCGTGGCCGGACTGCAAGTCGACGCTCAAAACCAAAAGCGAAATTCATGTATCAACGGGATTTCGAATCTAACGGAAAAACAAAAAACTTCGATTGCTGAGCTGGAAGCAAGCTATCAGAAACAAATGGCCGATTACAGAACAGAACGTCAGTCGACGGGTGATTTAGAGGTAAAAAAAGAAATTCGCGAAAAAATGCTGACAGCCCGAACTGCACATCAGACACAAATTAACGGACTGCTGGATGCCGATCAACAAAAAGAATATCAGACGTGGATTGATGCCCGCAAATCAAATGGAAACAAATCAGATGCTAACATGGGAAAAAACGGGAAGAAAGGTAAAAAAGGTAAAGGTCGCGGTCAAGGATGTGGACAAAGTCAGGGAGCCGGGCGTGGCTCATGTTTAATTGGTAGCCAGAATGTGACACAATGAAAACCGGTCTAAAAATATTGAAAGCTTCCCTGATTTGTTTGATCATATTGGGGCCAAGCTTAAGTCAAGCAGAAAGCTTCCTTAAGGGATCAAAGGCAGACATTCAGTGCAACACAAAATTAGATTCCCGAGAGTTGACAATTACGGGTAGCCTGGATGACAAGGCTGAAGTAAATGCCGGTATGTTACTGATGCGGGAAGAAGAGAAATTAGCTCACGATTTATATGTGAACTATCTCGACTTATACGGAATGCGCATCTTCAGCAATATTTCCTCGGCTGAGACAAATCACATGGCAGCCATGTTCGGATTGTTGCAGGATGCAGGGCTTGAAGATCCGGCAAATGCAGAGGCTGGTGTTTTTACGAATGATCATCTGCAGCAGGTCTACGATAAGTTGTTAAGCGCGGGTAAAACCTCCCTGGTTGAGGCTCTTAAATGTGGTGCTTATGTTGAAGAATTGGATATTCAGGATCTGGAGAAGCAGTTGAGCCTAACAACAAATGAAACCATTAAGCAGATTTATTCAAACCTGTTGCGGGGAAGCCGAAATCATCTTCGGGCGTTCAATCGGGTACTGGAAAGTAGTGGTGTTGATTATAAGCCTCAGCTCTTAAATCAGGAGTCTTTTGATGAGATTATTGGAGCAGCAATGGAACGATGCGGGCCGAAAATGGGGAGAGGACAAGGATGTGGAAGAGGCTGTAAGAATTGAAAATAGCATAATAAATCTTAGAAAGGGCAGGTGTCGACCTGCCTTTTTGTTTGTCAATCAGAAAATTGAAAGCTCAATATTTGTTCTGATTTCTTCAGAAAATTCGATAAAATTAACATCTTTGTGTATAAGCTCTCTGGATGAAAAAAATACTACTCATAGCACTGCTATTTCTGACCTTCGACCTTTTTGGTGCTTCAGAAGTTGATAGCCTGAAAAATGAGCTTAAGCATCAAAGCGGAGCACAGAAAGTTGAGACAATGTTGCAAATCATCCAGCTGACTGATATCGACGATACCGCCTCTATCCAAAATTATCCCCAAGAGATATTTGAGATTGCCGGGAAAATACAACGGCCGGACCTGACAGCCAGGACCTACTGGGTTGAGGCAGAACGTCTGTTTGCTGCTGCGGAGTACGAGGAGGCTATTCCTGTTTATAAAGAAGCGATTAATCGTTATACTGATCTCGATAGCACGCAGATGGTCGGGGAAATCTACAACACAATTGGATTGGCCTATTACTACCTGGGAGAGTTTGATGAAGCTTTGGCCAGTCAGATTGAAGCCGTTAAAAGTTACGAGAGTACGGAAGATCTGAAGAACCTGACCCGGATCTACATTAATATGGGGATGGTTTATAACCGTCTTGAAGATTATAAATCTGCCATCGAATATTATCATAAGGCCTCGGTTCTGGCTTCGGCGAATGATGATTTAGCACGATTGGGAAATAGCTATAATGGTTTGGGTACGGGCTATTACAATCAGGGACAAATCGATTCGGCTAAAGTATACTATCGAAAGGCACTTAAGCTGTTCAGCCAAATTAATAATGTTAGTCGCTTGGCTGCAGCTATAAATAACCTGGGAAATATCTACACGGAAGAGAAGGATAGTCTGGAAGTTGGACTGGCTTATTATCAAAAGGCCTACGATATTTATGTGCGGGAAGGTAATGTTCGCAACCAGGTATTTGTTTTGGAAGGCTTAGGCTGTGTGTATACCGAGTTGGGTAATTACGAAAAGGCCAAACAAATTTTTCAGGAAGGGCTGAAAAGCTCCGTTGATCATGGCTATGGCTACTATATTATTCAGCTGTACTATGAAGATCTGTCGCGCCTTTATGAGAGAAGCGGAGATATTAAGCAAGCCCTACAAGCCTACAAAAGCTATAAAACGTATTTGGATAGCATGCGCTTAGAGGAACGTTCGTACCAGGCGGCTGCTATCGAAAAGAAATATGAGTTTACGAAAAGTGAAGCGCTTATTTCAAAACTGAATTCTGAGAAGAAACTGGCGATGATTCAAATTGAAAAGGACAAAGCGTTTCGTAACCTGGGTGTTTTTGCAATTCTCATTTTGCTGGTCGTTATCACTTATGTCTCCTTTGGTAATTATCACCGGAAGCGGATCAATAAGCTGTTAACCGAAAAGAATATCCAGATTGAAGCGCAACGGAATGAGTTGGTACAGATGAATGCCTCGAAGAATAAGTTCTTCTCCATTATTGCTCACGATCTGAAAAATCCGCTTCATACTGTGCTGGGATTTTCATTTTTGCTGCAACATGATTACGACCGGTTTGACGATAAAGACCGAAAGCGTTTTGCTGTTGACATTTACAATTCCACGAACAATATTTTTCGCCTGCTTCAAAATTTGTTGGATTGGAGCCGGATTCAGACCGGAGTGATGAAGTACGAACCAACTGTATTCGAACTCTCATCCCAGCAAGATAAAATTTGCAACCTCTTGCAAGCTGTTGCCGATCAGAAAAACATTCAATTGAATTACGAAGTGCCGGGTGATATTTTTGTATATGCCACGCCGATGATGATTGATACCGTTTTGCGCAACTTGGTTAGCAACGCCATTAAGTTTACGCCCAAGGGTGGGGCGGTGAAACTTCGCTTCCAGTTTTTGGAGAAGTTTGTTGCCTGTAGTGTCGAAGATACCGGCATTGGGATGACTGCAGAAGAGATGGATCAACTCTTTTCCATCGACTCGAAAATCCGGAAAAAAGGAACGAACAACGAAGATGGTTCCGGTTTAGGACTTATTCTTTGTCAGGAATTCGTTCAGCTTAATAAAGGTGAAATTTGGGCGCAAAGTGAAGTAGGCAAGGGAACAACATTTTGTTTCACGGTTCCCTTAGCCGAAGAACAAAGCTAGTTCCAGCCTTCTACCAGCATGGCCTTGGCCAGGTGGTCGGCCTTTTCTTTACTGACCAGTTTGGCTGTAATTGTTAAGGCAAATTTTAAGGCAGCACCAACCCCGCGACCGGTAAAGATATGCTCATCAGTCATTACGGGATCGTACAAAACCCGGGCATCGGTTAGTTCTTTCTCGAACCCCGGGTAGCAAACAGCCGATTTATTTTCCAGAATATTTAAATGACCGAAAACCAGTGGCGCTGCGCAAATGGCTCCTAAGGGTTTCTTTTGATTATGGAAGGCCAGGATTTGTTTTTTCAATCCTTCGTGGGCATCCAGATTTTTAGCACCGGGCATTCCTCCTGGAAGGATAATCATATCAATTTGGGAGAAGTCCACTTCTTCGAATAGTTTATCGGCTTCAACCGGTACATGGTGTGCCCCGGAAACCCGTTTGTTGCCGCTCATAGCTACAGTTGTTAACTCAATGCCTGCTCTGCGTAAGACATCGATGATGGTTATGGCTTCGATTTCTTCAAAGCCTTCAGCTAAATGGACCGTCACTTTTTTCATGGTGTTCTTGTTTTGTTCCCTCAAAGATACGACTGGCTTAAAACAAAAAAAAGATCCGGGATCCGGATCTTTTCATGATGATTAAAATGCTACTATGTCTAAACTAATTTGCGTAATCTTTTAGAGCTTTTTCCAATTTCTTACGAGTGAAGAAAATACGGCTTTTCACGGTTCCCAACGGAAGATTCAGGTACTCGGCAATTTCTTTGTACTTGTAACCATCCAAAAACATGGTGAACGGAACTTTGTATTCATCTTCCAGTGCATTGATGTTTCTCAAAATTTCTTTTGAGCTGAAGAATGAATCGGGTGACGGATAGATTTTGTCCTTTGAAAATTTCAAATGGAAATCATTGTTCGATCCATCAAACGTGTTTTTAGCCTTCACGTTACGGCGATAGTTATTAATGAAGGTGTTCTTCATAATCGTGTAAATCCATGCCTTGAAATTGGTGTTTTGCGCGAATTTATCACGATAGGTCAATGCTTTCAGGAAAGTTTCCTGTAACAGGTCTTGTGCTTTTTCCTGGTCAGCGGTTAGGCTCAGTGCATAGTACAGTAATTTGTCTTGCAGTCCGAGTAAGGCGTTGTTAAATTGAACTTGTGTCATGGCGTCTGATTTAACGTTATTGTTTAGAACAAATATAAATAACAACTTTGGCTCAATAAAAGATTTTGCTGTCTTTTATTATTCGATTTTATTTATTCGCGATAAATAAAATTGATCCGTTTCCGGATCGAGTCTATAACTTAAGTACTTACGGAGAGGTTGTGGGTTTGTTTAAAGAGAATTCGATGTTGTTCAACAATTCTTTTTATAACAAGTTAAGGTAAAAAGTCCGATAATACAACCATTTAAGAGCTGTTTATGTTCTAAAAAAGGTTCAATTATTTACTTTTGCATCTTTCTGTAACAGAAAAGTAACCAATGAAAAAGTTTATTAACAACCCAAAGCGGGCTGAAGTAGTTCATTTCAGACGTTGGGGAGGAAAACGTTATTCCTTGTTTCAGGCTTTACGCAAACAAGTACACATTGCCTCGCTGGCAGTGGCGTATTTGTATGTTAGCTTGCCGCAGGAAGCCGTTGCCCAAACCGACACACTGAAGGTGAATACGGATTACAACCTCGATGAGATTGAGGTTAGTGCCCAGCGAGCGCCTGTTACCTATTCGCAGGCAGCACGGATTGTTTCCGTGATTGAGCGTGATGAAATTGAGGCGGCACCCGTCTCCAGTATCCAAGACCTTTTAGAGTATGCTGTTGGAGTCGACATCAGGCAGCGCGGTACTTACGGAGTACAAGCTGATGTGTCGGTCCGGGGCGGGTCCTTCGACCAAACTCTTATTCTTCTCAACGGGATCAACATCTCCGATCCCCAAACCGGTCACCACAACCTCGACGTACCGGTTAGTTTAAAAAGTGTCAAACGTATTGAAATCTTAAACGGACCGTCGGCGCGTGTTTATGGCCCCAATGCTTTTTCGGGTGCTATTAATATTGTAACCGAACCCGACGATGACGAGTCTGTCAAAGTAGATGCAGCATTTGGCGAGCATGGTCTGCGCGATTTAAATGCATCGGGCAATGTAAAAACCGGTAAGCTTACCAGTTTTGTTGCTGCCAGCAATATAGCCTCCAACGGTTATATTCAAAATACCGATTTCGATACCTATAACTTTTTTTACCAGGGACGATTGAAAACTGCACCCGGAACTTTGGATTTCCAGGCGGGTTACACCGATAAAGGTTTTGGTGCCAATAGTTTTTACACCCCGAAGTATCCGAATCAGTATGAAGCG
This sequence comes from Mangrovibacterium sp., assembly GCF_059905295.1. Classification (NCBI taxonomy): domain Bacteria; kingdom Pseudomonadati; phylum Bacteroidota; class Bacteroidia; order Marinilabiliales; family Prolixibacteraceae; genus Mangrovibacterium; species Mangrovibacterium sp. The sequence continues at coordinate 29,049 of NZ_JBZQJF010000129.1, read as the reverse complement.
ACCAAGACAACTTTTGCCTCTGTGAAGATGAATACAGGGGAGAAGTTGCATTTTACACCGGCTGCTTACTGGCGTCGCCACCATGATCGTTTTGAGCTTTTCCGCGACAACCCGGCCAGCTGGTATACGGGCCACAATTACCACATGACCGATGTGTTTGGGTTGAACCTGAACAGCTGGTTTCAGTCGAAGCTCGGAAAAACGGCTTTTGGTGCCGAATTCCGCTCCGAAAATATCTGGAGTAATGTGCTGGGTGAAGCGCTGGATACACCAATAGATGTGCCCGGCGAACCGGGGCAGCAATTTACAAAGGGACATTCGCGTACCATTGTCTCGTATTTTGCTGAACACACCTTCTACCTGAATCGTTTTACGGCTTCCATGGGGGCTATGGCCAATTGGATTTCCGATTTGAATAATGAATGGAACGTGTACCCCGGTATCGACCTGAGCTATAAATTCACCGATCAGTTCAGGGCTTATGCTTCGTTCAACAAATCGTTGCGTATGCCCACCTTTACCGATTTGTATTATTCGGGGCCGACCAACCAGGGAAATCCTGATTTGAAGCCGGAGCGCTCGACCACATACGAAGCCGGTTTGAAATACCGCACGCGCGCCATTAACGTTGAGGCGGCTTATTATCATCGAATTGGTAAGGATATGATCGACTGGGTACGCGAAACACAGGACGAATTGTGGAAAACCGAAAACCTCACCGAGATCAAATCGGATGGGGCCGAGCTTACTGCCAATTTTAATGTGGCCGCAGTTGCCGGTGCATCGTTCCCGATTAAACATGTGGGCTTGAACTACGCTTACAACTCGCTGAGCAAGGGCTCCGATAATTACCTGTCGAATTATGTACTCGATAACCTGAAACACAAACTGGTGTTCAGCCTCGATCATGCGATTGTCGGGAAATTGCATGCCAGCTGGAAGTTCCGCTTCCAGGACCGCAACGGCAGCTATGCCAAGTACGTGGATACGGAATATGTTGGCGAGGAAAATTACAAGCCTTTCTGGTTAACCGATCTGAAAGTGTTTTATAAAACGCCTTCGACGCAGCTTTACTGCACGGTGTCGAACCTTTTCGATCAACGCTACTTCGACCTGGGTAACCTGGTTCAGCCTGGCCGCTGGATTAGTGCCGGAATTAGCTATAAACTCGACTTTAGTAAATAAGCCACAGAAAATATAAATCAGACAAGCGCTGTCGGTGAAGCTTCAAACTTCGTGGCAGCGCTTTTTCTTTTTCTCGGTCATTCAATTTTTCCTGTTTTGCTTTCATGATTTATAAGTTTTGCTTAATGAATTTCAAGCTATGCTTAATAAAATATAAGCTTTGCTTAAAGAAATTTTAGTAGATCTGTAAGAAAGATAAGTAAGTCTGTAAAAAATATAAGAGGAAGTGTAAGAAAAATAAGGAGATCTGGAAAATAAATAAGAGATACTGTAAGATAATTAAGAGGAGCTATAATATAAATAAGAGAAACTATAATATAATTAAGCGACGCTTAAAGAAATGTAAGTAAAGCTGTAAAATAATTAAGCGGAGCTGTAAAAAAGAGCTTATTGTATGGCGTTTTTAGCTGCCGAAAGCCGTAACTTGTACAAAAAAAGAACCAATATGGAACAATTAGATTGGACTAAAGTAATCAACCGGCAACTTAAAGCAAGTGGTTGGAGTATTCAGAAAATGGCGCATGAAACAAAGCTCACTTACTCGGGCGTTTGGCAGTTATTAAAGCGGAATGATATCCAGATTCAGCGTCTGGCTGAGCTTTCCGAAGCTTTTCAGTACAATTTTTTCCGCGATTTGGCAGAACAGTTGCCTTACAACGAACCGGACTATACCACTGCAAAAGAAAATACAGAGAAAGAAGTGCTGCAAGCCCGGGTACAAGAGCTGGAGATGGAACTAAAGGTGTTGAAAGAAGCAATTAGCCTGATGCGCGGGTAGCCAGATGAAGTAAAAAGTAAAAAGTAGAAAGTCAAAAGTTAAAAGAGAAACGGGTGAAATGGTTTTTGCGCTTTGGGGGATTTTAAATTCTTTGAAATAGCCCGGTATGACTTCTGAATTTGAAATACAAACCTGGTGCAAGCAAGAGTTTCTGTTAAAATATTTTATAATTGAACTCAGGTTAGTATATTCGCGGCGATCATTTAAAAATGAAAACAACATGTTAAAAGGAATATTAGCCATCTCAGGTCAACCAGGACTTTTTAAATTGGTTGCAGAAGCAAAGAATAGCATTATCGTTGAGTCGTTACTGACAGGAAAGCGTCAGCCGGCATATGCAACGTCAAAAATTAGTTCGTTGGAAGATATCGCCATTTTTACCCAAACCGGCGAAGTGGCCTTGAAGGATGTTTTGAAGGCTATTGCCGAAAAAGAAAATAAAGCAGCGCTTGCTAAAATGGATGGCAATGCCCTGAAAGCTTATTTTGGAGAAGTGGTGCCTGAGTATGATCAGGATCGGGTATATACTTCGGATATGAAAAAAGTAATTCAGTGGTATAACCTGCTTCAGAAAAACGATTTGCTGAACATCGAAGAAGAGGAAGAGGCAGATACTGAAGAAAAGACAGAAGAATAAATCAATTCGATATTGAATGAAGAGCCGTGCCTAGCATGGCTTTTTTTATGCTTTGCTGGTTGCTTGTTGTTTGTGTCTCGCTACTCCCGACTCGTCCATCAAAACAGTCGTGGCTGGTTGGCCGAATTGTTAGAGCCGTTGATGTGCTTTTGCAAAATAATTTCGAACAGTTTCACTGTAGCAAAAGCATCGCCCGCAGCCCTGTGACGTCCGTCAATGCGAATATCGAGGTCGGAACAGATATTCCCCAGCGAGTAGGAAGCATGGCCCGGCAAATATTTCCGGCTTAATTTCACAGTACACATGGTTTTTCGGTTATAATCGTAGCCCAGCCGCTTAAATTCTTCCTGCACAAAACGGTAGTCGAACGATACATTGTGAGCCACAAAAACAGTTCCCGCCGTCATCTCCACAACACGTTTGGCAATCTCGTAAAACTTCGGAGCTGTCGACACCATTTCATTATCGATGCCGGTTAGTTGGGTAATAAAATAAGGGATATTACATTCCGGATTAACCAGTGTTTGAAACGAGTCGACCACCTGAATACCGTTATGGCGGTATAGGGCGATTTCGGTTATTTTCCCGTTTTTGGCGCTTTGTCCGGTGGTTTCTATATCGATGATGGTGTACAAAATGACCGTGTTTTCAGCAAAAATAGAGATTCAATCCATAAGTTTATAGGCAAATGGGATTTATTCGTCCAGTTTTTAAGGATGTAGAACTAATTATTCAGGAAATAAAATAAATTAGCAGAATATAAGTTTCTGAAATAAAACCACAACTCTCTATGAAAAGACAATTTCTACTTTTTTTGGTATGTAGTTTCTTCGTGGCTACTGCTTCAGCACAGTCCTTAGATCAGAAATGGGGGATCGGTGTCGGAGGCGGTGCTTACGGCGCTTTGGGAGAAGGTAGCATTGGCTTTATGCCGGAGCTAACAATCAGCCGCTATTTTAGTCCGTCGTTCGATGGTTTTATCCGTCAAAACCTGGGATTGGCCAATAATAAGATCGAAAGTAATCTCGATGTGGCATTAACCACGCTGGGGATTCGCTATAAATTGTATAACGGATTGGTTCTACCGGAAAGTAGTCTGTTGAAACCTTACGTTTGGGGGGGACCAGGTTATATTTCCGATAACAAAGAGAATAAAATCAACTTCAATTTAGGTTTGGGGGTGAAGTACCCGGTGAAACACAATGTGGCTCTGTATGCTGAAGCCGGTTATATAAATGGAGCCAAGGTTGGCGAACATACTGAAAGCTATACCGAACCGGGTGGCGGTAGTGTTACCTGGACTGTACTGCCGTACCGCGACAACCTGTGGAAGGTGACTGTTGGTGTTGCCATTACCTTTGGAGGCTCGAAAGACTCGGATGGTGACGGCGTACCTGATAAACGGGATAAATGCCCGAATACACCACGCGATATCTTTGTTGATGAGCATGGTTGCCCGATTGATACTGATGGTGATGGTGTAATTGATCACCTGGATCAGTGTCCTACTGAGCCGGGCTCAGTAGCAACCCATGGTTGCCCGGATGAAGATAAGGATGGAATTCCGGACCGCGACGATGCTTGTCCGGATCAAAAAGGAACGAAAGAAAATCATGGTTGCCCCGAGCCGGATACGAATAAAACGAATGTGAAAGAAACCGATCCGTCGAAAATGACAGCTGCTGAAGCTATTGAAAGCGGAAACACACGGGTGCTCGACATCAAAGTGAAACCGGTTTATTTTGTTGTGGACGACAGTAACCTGACTTCATTTTCGAAAAACCGGATTGCCAACCTGGTAGAAATGTTGTTGAAAAACCCGGCTTACCTGGTTCGTTTGTGGGGGTATACCGACGACCTGGCCAGCGACGATTACAACCAGAAGCTTTCGGAAAAACGGGCCGAATCGGTGATGCGTTTCATGACCAGTATGGGCTTCGACCGTTCACGTATCGTGTCGTCGAACGGATTGGGAGAAGCCAATCCGGCAGCTCCTAACAACACGGAGCAAAACCGCCGCCTGAATCGTCGGGTTGAATTTGAAATTTTTGTAGCAGAATAATAGTTGAATAAGCATATGGGAAGCCTCGCTGTTCGCGGGGCTTTTTCTTTCTAAAACCTCCATGAAATATAAAAGCAAGTCGGTCCCGATTACAGTCGGGTGAGGAGTTTGTATAACTTTTAGCAGGCGAAATCTGTTTTAACTTTTTATCCTCAGGCCGGATGGGCCTATCCTTTTCCAGTCGATGAAAAGGATACAAACCCCGAATTCTCGGGGTTGTCAAAACGAACCCTCGGCCGGGCGTTTTGACGGCCTGCGCACCGAGTCAATCAAGCTTCATCGTAAATTTGATCTTTTGCAACTTTGGGTAACAAGGATAACCGGATTTAATTCCGATATTACTTCTGCATTATAACTGGAATCGTATCGTTTTCCCGAAAGAGAAGTCTGTCTGAAACCATCCAGATATTTTGAATTCATCGAAATAACCCGTTATGCCTTCCTAATTTTAAATGCTCATCTGATGCTGGATGACTTTCTGTGAAAATATTTTAGAATCGAATTCAGGTTATTATCTTTGCGCATCCCTAAAAAAATTAGAAACATGCTTATCGAACAAATAATTAAAGAGAAAATTGCACAAGCTGTTAATCAACTTTACGGGCAGGAAATTGAAGCTGCGAAAGTACAAGTTGAGAATACACGTAAAGATGTTGAAGGTGATTTGACAGTTGTGGTTTTCCCTTTTCTGAGAATTTCAAGAAAGTCTCCGGAGCAAACTGCGAACGAACTGGGACAATATTTGCAAGAACAGGTTGATGAGGTTGCGGCATTTTCAGTGATCAAAGGATTCCTGAACGTAACGATTTCAACGACTTACTGGCTTAACCAATTAGCTGAAGCCTTCGGCGATTCAAAATACGGATTCACAGCGGCTAAAGAAGATTCACCTTTGTTTATGGTTGAATATTCGTCGCCAAACACCAATAAACCTCTTCACTTAGGACATATTCGTAACAACCTGCTTGGTTTTTCACTGGGCGAGTTGCTGAAAGCCAGCGGGAAACGTGTGGTAAAAACCAACATCGTGAACGACCGTGGTATCCACATCTGTAAATCGATGTATGCCTGGCAACAATGGGGCGAAGGGAAAACACCTGAAAGCACAGGTACCAAAGGAGACCACCTGGTTGGTGATTTCTATGTGTTGTTTGATAAGCATTACAAACAGGAAATTGAAGAACTGGTAGCCAAAGGCGTATCGAAAGATGAAGCAGAACAAACAGCTCCATCGATTGTCGCTGCCCGCGAGTTACTGCGCAAATGGGAAGCTAAAGATCCGGCAACCATTGAGCTTTGGACGATGATGAACCATTGGGTATACGATGGTTTCGATGTAACATATAAAGAGCTGGGAGTTGATTTCGACAAAATTTATTACGAGTCGGATACCTACCTGGTGGGTAAAGATGAAGTGTTGCGTGGTTTGGATGAAGGTATTTTTACCCGTCGTGAAGATGAATCGGTATGGGCTGATTTATCAGGCGAAGGACTAGACCAAAAACTGCTGCTTCGCAGTGACGGTACTTCGGTTTATATGACTCAGGACATTGGTACGGCTAAGTTGCGTTTCAACGATTATGAAATCAATAAGATGGTTTACGTCGTAGGAAACGAGCAGGATTACCACTTTAAAGTGTTATCTATTCTACTGGATAAACTGGGCTACAGCTGGGGAAAAGATTTGCACCACTTCTCTTACGGAATGGTGGAATTGCCTCACGGTAAAATGAAGTCGCGTGAAGGTACAGTGGTCGATGCGGATGATTTGATGGCCGGAATGGTTGATGTTGCCCGTAAAACTTCGGAAGAGTTAGGGAAACTGGACGGTTATACCGAAGAAGAAGCTTTGGAAACCTACAAGACAATTGCGCTGGGAGCCTTGAAATATTTCATTCTGAAAGTAGATCCGAAGAAGAACATGATGTTCAATCCGGAGGAGTCGATCGATTTTAATGGAAATACAGGGCCGTTTATCCAATACACCTATGCGCGTATTCGTTCGGTGATTCGAAAAGCCGAAGAGAAGGGAATTGAAGCAGCGGTTAATTTTGACAAGGCTTTGGCCATTTCTGAGAAAGAAACAGAATTGATTAAGAGCATGTCGCTGTATCCGGCAACTGTTCAGGAAGCAGCCGACTCTTACAGCCCTGCAGTTATTGCCAACTACGTTTATAACCTGGTGAAAGAATACAACCAATTCTATCATGATCATTCAATCCTGAATGAAGAGGATGAAAATATCCGGAAGTTCCGTTTGACCTTGTCAACCACGGTTGCTAAAATCATTAAGTCAGGAATGGGCTTGATGGGAATTGCAGTGCCGGAGCGTATGTAATAAGCTTTAAAAGACACTAAAATAAACGAGATGGGAGGTAATTCATGGAATTGCTTCCCATTTTCTATTTATAAGCGAAGGGTGAATAAATGAAGGAAGCGGGGATACCTAAAAAGGAAAAAGGGGGTCCTCTGACCCCCTGATTCTAGAAAATTGCGATTCGTGAAAAAGGGACTTTTTAATGCGAATTAACAGTTTTTGTCGACTATTAATTCCTACAGAATTGAGGGTCGAAACGAAAATAATGCCTTAAGAACAAGTCTTTACAGCATCATACTTCGTTGGGTTTGGAGTAAAAACTAAGATTCCACTCTTTAGATCATTCTCCATTTTCGCACACTCGTTTCTTTATCCCGGAACAAGTCGAAAGGTTACCCTCAGGAAAAGGGAAAAATTTAAATTCTTCTACATTTTATTTTTTTGTATTTTTGCCCGAGCTTTAAAAAATCAATTGTACTTCTACTATGTTTGAAAGTCTTAATGAGAAGTTAGAACGGTCATTTAAGCTGCTGAAAGGGCAGGGGAAAATTACTGAGATTAATGTTGCAGAGACATTAAAAGAAGTTAGACGTGCCTTATTGGACGCTGACGTCAATTTTAAAATAGCCAAATCATTTACTGAAGTTGTCAAAGAGAAAGCCCTTGGTCAGGATGTACTGAATGCTGTTAAGCCAGGGCAGATGATGGTAAAGATTGTGCACGATGAGTTAGCAACCCTGATGGGAGGTAGCTCAGTTGATGTCAATCTGCAGGGTAACCCGACTGTCATCCTGATGGCAGGTTTGCAAGGTTCGGGTAAAACCACCTTCTCCGGTAAACTGGCAAAATTCCTGAAATCGAAAAAAGGTAAAACCCCACTGTTGGTTGCTTGTGACGTTTATCGTCCGGCTGCGATCGATCAGTTGAAGGTTCTGGGGGAGCAAATTAATGTTCCTGTATATAGTGAGCCTGGTAATCTGAACCCGGTTGAGATTGCTAAAGCGGCCATTAAATCCGCAAAGGCCAATGGCCAAAACCTGGTGATTGTAGATACTGCAGGTCGTTTGGCCATCGACGAAGAGATGATGAAGGAGATTGCAGCTGTTAAAGCAGCTATCAATCCGGATGAAATTCTGTTCGTTGTTGACTCGATGACTGGTCAGGATGCTGTAAATACAGCTAAAGAATTCAACGATCGTCTGGACTTCGACGGGGTAATCCTGACAAAACTGGATGGTGATACTCGTGGTGGTGCTGCTCTTTCAATTCGTTCAGTAGTCAATAAACCAATCAAGTTTGTTGGTACCGGCGAGAAGCTGGAAGCACTGGATGTGTTCCACCCTGAACGTATGGCCGACCGTATTTTAGGTATGGGTGATATTGTTTCGTTGGTTGAACGTGCCCAGGAACAATTTGATGCAGACCAAGCCCGCCAGCTGCAGAAGAAATTGGCTAAAAACCAGTTTAGCTTCAACGACTTCCTTTCTCAAATCCAGCAAATCAAAAAGATGGGTAACCTGAAGGATCTGGCAGCTATGATTCCGGGTATGGGAAAGGCACTAAAGGATATCGATGTTGATGACGACGCCTTTAAACATATCGAAGCAATTATTTACTCCATGACTCCGGCAGAGCGCGAAGATCCGGCCTTGCTGAACGGAACGCGCCGCAAGCGTATTGCCAATGGCTCGGGAACAAATATTCAGGAAGTTAACCGCCTGATCAAACAATTCGACGAAACCCGTAAAATGATGCGCATGGTATCAACCGGTAAGAATATGCGTGGAATGATGGGGAATCTGAGAAAACGTTAATCCTATTAAAGAAATACGAATGCAATTAATTGACGGAAATAAAACGGCTAAGGCAATTAAAGCAGAAATTGCACAAGAGGTCAAAGACATGCTGGCTAATGGGGCTAAACAACCTCACTTAGCTGCAATTTTGGTTGGTCATGATGGTGGTAGCGAAACCTACGTGGCTTATAAAATCAAAGATTGCGAAGAAGTTGGTTTCAAATCAAGCATGATTCGTTACGAAGATGATGTTACCGAAGCCGAATTATTGGCCAAAGTAGAAGAATTGAACAACGACGATGATGTCGATGGTTTCATCGTTCAATTGCCTTTGCCCAAACATATTTCCGAGCAAAAGATTATTGAAGCTATCGACGCCAAAAAAGATGTTGACGGTTTTCACCCGGTTAACGTTGGTCGCATGGTGATTGGCTTGCCTGCCTTTGTGTCGGCAACTCCCGACGGTATTGTTGAGTTAATCAAGCGTCACGGAATAGAAACCTCCGGCAAAGACTGCGTTGTTATCGGCCGAAGCAATATTGTTGGTCGTCCGATGAGCGTCTTGATGTCGCAAAAGGCAATGAATGCAACGGTAACTGTTGCTCACAGTCGGACCAAAAATCTGAAAGAGGTTTGTGCTAAAGCTGACATTCTGATCGCAGCGATCGGTTCTCCCGGCTTTGTTACTGCTGATATGGTGAAACCCGGAGCTGTGGTAATTGATGTAGGTACAACACGTGTTAAATCAACTGAAACCAAATCGGGTTGGAAGTTGAAAGGTGATGTTGTGTTTGACGAAGTTGCTGAAAAATGTTCATTCATAACACCTGTTCCCGGAGGAGTAGGCCCAATGACCCGTGTTTCGTTGTTGAAAAATACGTTGTTGGCAGCGAAGAAAGAGATTTACAAATAAGACTTTAAGGAAAACAAGATAGAAGAAGGTGACTCTGGTAGTCACCTTTTTTGTTTTTAGGTAATTGCGGATTTTAACTTCAGGGGGGATGGTATTGGTTGAGTATTGGGTTGTCTCAATGATCTTTTTGCAATTGCCAGCGAAACTCTTTACGATATTCCGAAGGTGTTTGCCCCATTCGCTTTTTGAAGTAGTGATTAAAATTGGCCAGGTTGTTATAACCACAATCGAAGCCGATTTCATTTATCGGTTTATCGGTTTCAACCAATAATTTGGCTGCATAGTTTATTCTTATTTTGATGACATACTCCATAAAGGTTAATTGAGTTTTCTTTTTGAAGAAACGACAAAACGAACCGGGAGCCATATTGAGTAATGTTGCGACTTCAGTGAGTTTAATTTCTTCCTGAATGTTCTGAAAAACGTACTCGTAAATTTTATTAATCTGCTGAAGTTTTTGATCAAATCCACCATGAACAATTGTACCCTGTGAAATGGATTCCTTTTTTTCGCATTGAAGCAATAAGCTAAATATCTGAAGTAAGCTGATGTAACTGGTCAGCCCTTGCTGATTGGGAAGTTCTTCAAGAATCAATTTTATCTCAGGTATTTCCCGTCCGCTGAAAAAAAGACCGGCATCAGCTTGTTTCAACAGATCAACAATCACTTCAAGCTCGGGCTTGTTAAAAAAATCAGAACTGATCAGATCTTCGTAAAAGTGAATAACAATGCATTTTGGTGGCTCTTCGTTTTCGGTTTGAAGAAATTCCCAACAATGAGGAAGGTTGGGAGCCAGCAGGACCAAATCATTTTTATCGAAGCTTGAGATGTTATTACCGACAATCCGTTTTCCTGAGCCAGATAGAATGAAATTAAGCTCGAAGTTTTTATGTGAGTGTACACGCGCTGTGTATTTCTTTAACTCCATCTCGCGGATTATGAAGGAATGCTGATGGGGGACGTAAATATTTTCGAATATGTACTCCATTTGTTAAATATTAACTAATCGTTAGTGAAAATAAGCATTTTTAATACAAAATAGTTAAGAAAGCATATGTTTTGGTTAATATCTGCTAAAGAGTTCTCCTTTCGAATTTGTTTTTTTGCAATAGAAACAGGAGTTTTACGTTTTCGAACTGTAAACGTTTTCACGGAAAGACAATGAAAAGATACTGGAATTTATTTTTGTTAATATTTATACTGGGAGCAACCGTGAGTTGCACCAAAGAGCGGACTTATAAAGAGGGGATCGTTAAAGAAGAATTTATTTTCGTTTTTCAGGGAGCACCCTTTAGATCACCCCATGCTGCCACGATTGCAGAAACACCTGATGGAACCTTGGTTGCGTCGTGGTTCGGTGGGACTTATGAGCGGGAACCGGATTGCTGTATTTATGTCGCCCGTAATGAAAATGGTCATTGGACAGCCCCCGAAAATGTAGCCAATGGTATTGTAAATGATACACTTCGCTACCCGACATGGAATCCGGTTTTGTTTCAGGTTCCGGATGGTGAGTTGCAATTATACTACAAGATCGGACCTAATCCACGGGATTGGTGGGGGATGAAGATGACTTCAAATGATGGTGGAAAAACCTGGTCGAAACCAGCGCATTTGCCGGATGGAATCATCGGGCCTATTAAGAATAAGCCGGTGTTTGTCGATGGTAAAATTATTTCACCGACCAGTACTGAAAAAGATGGCTGGCGGGTTCATTTTGAAATTTCGGATGACCTTGGGAAAACCTGGCGAAAAACAGCACCGGTTAATGATGGCTATAAAATTTGCGCCATTCAGCCAAGTGTCCTGAAATATGCAGATGGTCGTTTGCAGGCATTGTGTCGTAGTAAGAACCGGGCTATTTTGCAAACCTGGTCAACTGATGGTGGTGAAACCTGGTCAAAAATGACGAAGACCAGTTTGCCTCAAAATAACTCGGGAACCGATGCCGTAACATTGGCCGACGGACGACAGTTGTTGGTTTACAACCACGTGTTGCCTCCCGACGGTAAATATAAAGGCGTGCGTACACCACTGAATGTTGCGGTATCGGAAGATGGTGAACATTGGTCGGCAGCTTTGGTGTTGGAAGACACGCCTGACTCAAAATTTTCTTACCCGGCAGTGATTCAAACGAGCGATGGACTGGTCCATATTCTCTATACCTGGAACCGGATAAAAATAAAGCACATTGTTGTTGACCCGAAGAAACTGGTGTTGACGCCAATTGTAGACGGGCAATGGCCGGGTACCAAAAATGATAAAGAGCAAGCAGCCGATAATTAATGTTTTAGACTGCTTCGATATAAATCAACCTTCTTATTGGGATATATAACATGAAACCAAATTTTTCAATGCCATTAAAAGGGATTGTACCTCCATTGGTAACTCCCTTATTGGATAATGACACACTTGATGTTGATGGTCTGGAACGATTAATTGAACATACGATTTCAGGTGGAGTCCACGCCCTGTTTCTATTGGGTACAACGGGCGAATTTGCCAGTCTAAGTTACAAGATTCGGGAGGAGCTGATCCGCTTAAGTTGCCAATTTACAAAAGGCCGGATTCCGGTATTGGTCGGTATTTCTGATTCAGCTTTTACCGAGAGTTTAAACCTGGCACATAAGGCTGCGCAATACGGAGCTGATGCGGTCGTAATCACCCCTCCTTATTATTTCTCTTCGGGGCAACCTGAATTGCTCGAATATTTGAAACGGATTATGGCACAAATGCCACTGCCACTGTTTATCTACAACATGCCTGTTCATACCAAAGTGATGTTTGCACCGGAGACCGTACGTGCTGCGGCTGAAATTCCCGGAATTATCGGCATGAAAGACAGTTCGGCAAACCTGGCCTATTTTAACCAGGTACAGCATCTGCTGAAACACCGCCCTGATTTTACCTTTATGGTTGGTCCGGAAGAAATTACTGCTGAGTTTGTCATGATGGGAGGTCACGGTGGTGTAAATGGAGGTGCGAATATGTTTCCAAAACTCTATGTCGATTTGTATAACGCAGCTGCGGCACACGATATGCCTAAGGTGATGGCATTGCGCGATAAGGTGATGCAAATTAGTACCACTATTTACAATGTTGGTCAATTTGGTTCCAGTTATCTGAAAGGACTGAAGTGTGCGCTTTCAGTTATGGGAATTTGCAACGATTTTATGGCTGAACCTTTTCATCGCTTTAACGAACCCGAACGAAAAATAGTCCAGGAAGCACTGGAAAAATTAGATTATAAGTCACTTCTTTAAACCTACGAAAACAATAAAACCTTCAAACCTAAACTGAAATAAAAGCATGAGTAAGCTGGATGTCATCGTATTTATAGCCTATTTGCTCGGGATTGTCTTATTTGGAAGTTCGTTTTACCGAAAAAATAAATCGGCTGAAGCGTATACCATGGGTAACCAACGAATTCCAACCTGGGTTGTATCGTTATCCATATTTGCAACTTTTGTGAGTAGCATAAGCTACCTGGCCTTGCCCGGTCAAGCTTATTTAACCAATTGGAATGCATTTGCATTCAGTTTGTCCATTCCTTTTGCGTCTTATATGGCAGTGCGCTTTTTTGTTCCGTTATATCGGTCCATCAACAGTCCATCGGCTTATACTTACCTTGAGATGCGTTTTGGTCGTTGGGCTAAAACCTATGTTTCTGTGATGTATTTGTTGACTCAGTTGATGCGGGCAGGGACTATTTTGTTTTTGCTGGCCTTAATGGTTCACACCTTGCTGGATTGGAATATGACGACGATTATTATTGTTACGGGCTTTAGCGTGATGCTTTATTCGTTGTTAGGCGGTATTCAGGCCGTGGTTTGGACGGATGCGATCCAGGCGATCATTCTGATTTTGGGGGCGTTTTTATGTATTGGAACGCTGATATTTGAAATGCCTGATGGTGTTGGACAGGTTTTTAAGATTGCAGCTGAAAATGATAAGTTTAGTTTAGGAAGCTTTAGTTTGGATTTAACGAGTTCGACCTTTTGGGTGGTTTTGATTTATGGAATCTTTATCAATTTGCAGAACTATGGGATTGATCAAAACTATATTCAACGTTACATGACTTCCGGCTCTAAGCGTGAAGCGCAAAAATCAGCTTTGGTGGGTGGTTTGTTGTATGTTCCGGTTTCTGCTATGTTCTTATTTATTGGAACAGCGCTTTTTGCTTTTTATAAGCAGAATGCTGGTTTGCTGCCAGAAGGAACTCCGGCCGATAAAGTATTTCCCTGGTTTATTGCGAATCAGTTGCCGGTTGGATTAACCGGTTTTCTGATTGCCTCTGTTTTTGCCGCTGGAATGAGTACAATCTCTACGAGTATTAACAGCTCTGCTACTGTAATTCTAACAGACTTTTTTAAACAATCGTCGGGGGCGTGGAAGAGGAATATCTCGATGCAGATTCTTTATTTGGCTTCATTCATTTTTAGTGTGCTGAGTATTGGCGTGGCACTGGCCATGATCAATGTGCAAAGTGCATTGGATGCGTGGTGGAAATTGGCTTCCATTTTTAGTGGTGGTATGCTCGGACTTTTCCTGTTGGGTTATCTATCGAAGAAGGTAACCAGCAAGGCTGCTGTTTGGGGTGTAGTAGGCGGTGTTTTAATCATTGGCTGGATGAGTCTTTCGCCAATTTGGTTCCCACAATGGGGACTCGAAGCTTATGCCAGTCCGTTCCATAGCTATTTGTCAATTGTGTTTGGAACAGTGGCAATTTTCATTGTTGGCTTTTTATTGGGGCATGTTCTTAATCGGGCGATTAAAAAGTCACCAGTTGTTTAGCTGACCGGAACTCGGAAGGTGAAGCTTGAGCCTTTACCCGGTTCTGATGCTAAGCTGATGGTACCGCCCATTTGCTCAACCAGTTTTTTCGATATTGAAAGGCCTAACCCTGTTCCTCCATAGGTACGGGTGGTGGAATCTTCAACCTGTCGGAAGCGTTCGAATATGTCTTGTTGCTGTGCATTGCTGATTCCGATACCGGTATCTTCCACAAAAAAGACCACATTACCATTCTCAATAGATCTGGCTCCAAAATTGATTTCGCCTTCCTCCGTAAATTTGATGGCGTTGCTTATCAGGTTCGTGAATATCTGGTTGAAACGGACTTTATCGGTATGAATAGAAACACTGGTTGGAGGAACAAAATAGTTGAGCTTGAGGTGCGTTTTATCGTATTTCTTAAGCAATTGTTTTGAAATGGTATATAGCTCATGGATAACCGGTTGAATATTGAAGTGGATGTTGTTAAAAATCAACTGTCCGGTTTCAATCTTAGAGATATCCAAAATATCATTAATAACCTGCAGCAGATTATCGGAGCTTTGAGAAAGAATGGTAGAAAAGCGCTGCCGGGTTTCTTGATCTACTTCTTCTTCGATCAGTAAGTTGGTGAATCCCAGAATAACATTCAGCGGAGTCCTGATTTCGTGGCTCATGTTTGCCAGGAAGGCTGATTTTAAGCGGTCACTTTCTTCTGCTTTCTCTTTAGCGTCTTTCAGGTCGGATATAATTTCCTTCTTCTCAGTTATATCTTCTTTAATTCCAATGTAGTGTGTAATTTGTCCTTTCTTGTCAACGAGTGACGATATTTGCGCATTTTCCCAAAACAACTCACCGTTTTTTCGTTTGTTCAGGATTTCACCCTTCCATTCCTTGCCGGCAGTAATAGTCTGCCACATATCGGTATAGAATTCGCGAGAATGATGTCCTGACTTTAGAATCGATGGCGTTTTGCCAATCACTTCATCCCAGGTAAAGCCTGATACTTCGGTGAATTTGGGGTTTAAATAAGTAATTTCTCCTTTGTTGTTTGTAATGACCGTACTAACAGGACTTTGCTCTATGGCGCGTCCAAGGAGCTGCAGAGAGTGCTCTGCTTTTTTACGCTCTGTAATATCCTGGTAGATTGCTAAATACTCGGGCTGGTCATCCCAGAAGATGATTTTACGCTTTACAAGCACATTTCTGATTTGCTCTCGTCTCGTAATAATTTCGATTTCATATTCCGAGTCTGTCTCAATTCCTTGTTTGCGTTTGAGTTTCCTTTTTTCGTGTTCATGCAAACTTTTTTCGGTATACCGGAGGGATGTTGGTGTTTGGTTAAACTCCTCTTCGCTATCGAATTCATAGAGCTCTAAAAAGGCATTGTTCGTATATTGAGTTTCTCCTTTATTCGAAATAATTCGCATGCCCAAAGGAAACTCATCCATGGTTCTATGAAAGTTTTGGTGGGACTGAATTAATTCTCGTTCGGCATTTTTTCGCTCATCAATATCCACGATTGTTCCAATGTAACCTGTCAGGTTTTCATTTTCGTCGAATTCAGGCACAGCAACACCCATAACCCATTTCTCGGAACCATCTTTTCTTGAGAATCGGTATTCGATTTCAGATCGATTTTGGGTTTCAGTTGCTTGTGCCCAACCTTCAGTAATTTTTTTACGGTCAGCCGGATGTACTGCTTTTAGCCATCCGTCGCCTAATGCTTCTTCGAAATCGAGCCCGCTTATTTCGCTCCATTTCGGATTAACATAGCTTGTGTAGCCATCTGGCTTGGTTCTGAAAATACCAACAGGTGATTGCTCCGTCAGTGAATAATAGAGGCGTTCGCTTGCCGATAATTTTCGCCGCAAATTTCGTTCTTGTGTTTGGTCCCGGAATGAAAGAACCAAGCCTGTGACAATGCCTAAACTGTCTTTGATAGGCGAAGCTCCGATGCTGATAGGTGTTTGCGCTCCTTTTGCTGATAAAAGCAGGTAAATGTTCGGGAAACGAAATGCTCGTTCTTCACTCAGAATTTTCTGAAATGGAAAATTGATTTGTTCCGATGTATTTTCGTTGATCAACCGGATGAGGTCATCGACTGGTTTACCAATGGCATCGAGCTCTTCGTAACCCGTGAGTGCTATAGCCATTGGGTTTATAAAGGTGATTATCCTTTTTTCATTGGTTGTAATAATTGCGTTGTCGATACTATGGAGCGTGGATCGGTAAGTCGCCTCTCTTTTATATAGTTCAATTTCAGTGTTGACTCTGTTACTTTCATTTCGTAGTACCAAAGCCATAATGAGCGTTGCTACCGGAAATACGATAAGTACAGGTTTCCATATTTGCTGAATAACATGGAAGGCGGTTTCAGATGGTAAAAGGAACTGGCAAGCTAACATCGCAAGATGGACTACCACTCCTAATAAATAGAATGCAAGGGCCGGAATCCGATGAGTTTGATTTTTATATAACCGGCGAAAAAGCATTCCCATGGCTGTTGTCAGAATAATGGTCGATATACCGGCGTAAACACCATCGCCTCCAAGGTATAGCCGATAGATAAAAGCCATGATCATGGAGATGAGGCCAGAAATATAGCCGCCAAATATGCAGGAAAGTGCCAGGACGACTGAACGGCCATCGTAAAAGATCCCGGGAGAGATTGTCACCGGAATATTCATGCTAATGATGGTTATCCCTCCAAACAGGAGCCCCGCAAGGACCGGCTGAGGCACAACCCCGGATTCTTTACTTCTGGAAACAAAGCTGAAGAGAACCGTTAGTGTTATAAGTAAGGTCGAGTTTAAAATAAGCTCGTAAATCATCGTTTGGAAGCTTTCTTTATTGAGTTCTTTTTAAATCATAAAGTTGGCGAGAAAATTACAATTAAATTTTAAAGAGATAAAACTTATGATTTTAAAAAGGATCATGTATTCGAAAAACCCTAAAAATTAGTGTTCGAACACTACTTCCTTATTCCGCGGAAACTCGACGGAGTTTATATTTGTTCAGCAACATTTCGGTCTTATGCTTATGCCGTTAATTTTATCAAGAATTTCAGGGGCTATTTAAATTCAAAAAAGAAGATGTTTGCTATCTTGTAGGGTCCAATCGATACGGATTCGATAATTGTAGTAACTAAATATTTTTTACAAAATGGTTTTAGATTACAAAAGAAGTAAATCATTGCAAGATGATTTTAATGTTGATGAGTTTAAGCACCTTAATTTACTTGCTGAAAAATTCCCGACGGTACAGTCTGTATGTACTGAAATTATAAATCTCGAATCAATTTTAAACCTTCCCAAGGGAACTGAACATTTTTTGACAGATATACATGGAGCCTACGAGACCTTTAGCCATGTTTTGCGAAATGCATCGGGAATGGTTCGAAAAAAAATTGAAACTGTTTACCAGTATTCGCTGGATGAAAAAACGAAACGTCAATTAGCCACATTGATCTACTATCCGGAGGAGAAGCTCGAAATTATTACCAAGGAGGAAGAAGATCTGGAAGGTTGGTATGCTGTTACCTTATTACGGTTGATTGAAGTAGCTAAAGTTTCGGCCGATAAGTACACGCGGTCGAAAGTACGTAAGGCAATGCCTGAAGATTTTGCCTATATTATTGACGAATTACTGAATGAGCGAAATGCAAAAAAGGAGCAATATTACAATAGCATAATAAAATCGATCATCGATGTTGACCGGGCGAATTCCTTTATCATCGCGATCAGTAAATTTATTCAGCGGTTGCTGATTGATCGTTTGCACATAATTGGCGATATTTTTGACCGTGGTCCGCATGCCGATAAAGTAATGGATGTGATCCAGAACCATCATTCGGTGGATATTCAGTGGGGAAATCATGATATTCTGTGGATGGCCGCAGCCTCGGGTATTCGGGCCAGCATATCTGGTGTAATCCGGATTAGTGCCCGCTATGATAACCTGGCGACTTTGGAAGATGCTTATGGTATCAACCTACTTCCTTTGGCAACATTTGCCTTGAAGACTTATGCCGATGATCCTTGTGAAGCATTTATCCCAATCAATACACCTGCTGAAAATACCGGTTCAACACAAGTTAAGCTGACCAGCAAAATGCATAAAGCGATCATGATTTTGGAGATGAAGCTTAATGGGGAGATTATCCGACGAAATCCGGAGATGCATATGGACGACCGTTTATTGCTGGATAAAATCGACTATACAAAAGGAACAATTACAATTGATGGCCGCGAATTGGAATTAACGGATAAAAATTTCCCGACGATTGATCCTAAAAATCCGTATCAGTTGACCGCTGAGGAAAAAGATTTGGCAGAAAAGCTTCGGTTCTCCTTCCTGAACAGTGAACGGCTGCAACGTCATGTGAAGACCTTATTCACCAAGGGAAGTACGTTTTTAACTTATAATTCCAACTTATTATATCACGGATGCATTCCCCTTGATGATGACGGTAATTTTAAGGAAGTTGTCATTCATGGAAAACCCTATAAAGGGAAAGAGCTTTGTGAACAATTCGATCAGGTATCGCGGCGGGCTTATTACAATCGGGAAAGACAAGATAAACGTAGTCGCGATCGCGATTATATGTGGTACTTGTGGAGCGGTGCCGATTCTCCCTTGTTTGGAAAAAAGAAGATGGCCACCTTTGAACGTTATTTCCTGAATGATAAGGATTCCCAGTACGAAGCCAGCAATAAATATTATAAACTGCGGGATGATCAAGAGACCTGTAAACGGATTTTGGAAGAGTTTGGTCTCGATCCGGAGAAGTCGCACATTGTTAACGGACATGTGCCGGTAAAAGTTGGAAAAGGCGAGAGCCCGGTAAAGGCTGATGGTAAGCTATTTGTTATCGACGGAGGAATGTCGAAACCCTATCAAAAAGTAACAGGCATTGCCGGTTATACCTTGATCTATGATTCATATAGCCTGATTCTGGCAGAACATGCTCCTTTCGAATCAAGTAGAAATGCTATTCAGGAAGAGATTGATATTGTTTCAACCCGAAGTATGATTGAGCGGGCAACCGATCGCATACTTGTCGGTGATACCGATAACGGAATCGATATTAAAAATCAAATTCAGGATTTGAATCGTCTTTTGGAGGCGTATCGAAAAGGAATCGTGAAAGTGAAAAGTGTTAGGTAGGATTGAATCTTGACCTCTGGGATCAATGAAGATCGCACAGTTTTTGTAAACTGATAATTGCTGTATCTTTGAAGATCGCTCAATTTCTACGAATTATGAAAACGCTACTACTTACGATTACATTTTTGGTTTGGTGTACACCTTTTCTAAAAGCACAAAAGATCCTGAAAAAAGAAATTCCTGATCGGCTGGTTGTATTAACTTTTGACGATGCTACGGCCAGCCAGTATGCTACTGTTGCTCCCTTGCTGAAGCAATATGGCTTCGGGGCAACTTTCTTTATTTGTGAGTTCCCTCCCAATTTTGCGGATTCCACAAAGTACATGAACTGGAGGCAGATTCGTGAACTGGATCAAATGGGATTTGAAATTGCCAATCATACCCGTCATCATGAACACATTAATAGTCTGAAAAAGGATAAAGCACTGGAGGTCCTGCATTATATTGACGAAAAATGTGATTCAATGGGCATTGCAAAACCAATCGATTTTGCCTATCCTGGTTATGGGTTAAACCAATCGGCCTTAGATATTCTGAAGGAGGAGGGCTACAAGTTTGCTCGTGCCGGAGGAAGTCGTCCATACAACCCGCTAACCGATCACCCGCTGCTGGTTCCGAGTTGGGCATGCAATGCGGAGAATAAAGCTGAAATTATGCAGGCTTTTACTGAGGCTAAGGATGGGAAAATTGTGGTGCTTACAATTCATGGCGTGCCCGATGCCGAGCATCCCTGGGTAACAACACCGCCAGAGCTTTTCAAAGAATACCTGGAATATCTGTCCCAAAACGATTATCATGTTATTGCCCTTCGCGACTTGTTGCAATTTGTTGATGTGAAGGAGGCGACGAAAGAAATTAAACCGGATTTCGGGCTCACACTGAAAAATTAATTACTACAATTCTATAAATTAATCAATGATGATGAAAAGAATAAGCATGCTTGTACTTTTTGTACTAAGCTTTTGCCTTAGCCGTGCGGAGAATTATCCCTATCGGAGTGACGTGCTGTGGGTGACAACGCCAAACCACGCGGACTGGCTTTATAAAACGAAAGAAAAGGCCACAGTTACTGTTGCTTTGTACCGATACGGAATGCTGCAGGATGGCGTGGAGATTAAGTATAGTATTGGTCCGGAGTTAAGACCGGCCGAGGATGAAGGAACTGTGAAGTTAAAAAAGGGGCAGGCAACAATTTCGTTGGGAACAATGAAAGAACCGGGATTTAAAGATTGCCGGTTAACAGTGACCTTCAATGGGAAAGAATTTAAGCACCATATAAAAGTTGGCTTTTCACCCGAAAAATTAAAACCATACACCCAATTGCCGGATGATTTTACGGCTTTCTGGGACCAGGCAAAGGCCGAGGCTGAGAAATGCCCAATGAAGGTTGAAAAGACTTTTGTTCCTGAGTTTTCGAGCGATAAAGTTGACTGCTACCTGGTGAAATTGCAGGCTTACGAAAAGAATGCTTTTGTGTATGGCTACCTGACCATACCTAAAAAGGCAGGAAAATTTCCGGTTGTTTTCTCTCCTCCGGGAGCTGGTATAAAACCCATGGATCCAACTAAACACCTGTTTTATGCTGAAAGTGGTTACATCCGTTTCGATATGGAGATCCATGGCATTCGGCCCGATTTAGAGAAGGATCGCTATACGGAAATCAGTCGTGCATTCGGCAAGGCAAACAACAGCTATTTGACCAACGGGCTTGACAATAGAGATAATTACTACATGAAAAAGGTTTATCTAAGTTGCGTGCGTGCGATCGATTACCTGACCTCGTTGCCGGAATGGGATGGTAAAAATGTGATTGCTCAGGGTGGAAGCCAGGGAGGCGCTTTGTCCCTGATCACAACAGCCTTGGATGATCGTGTAACCTTGTGTGCTGCCAATCACCCGGCATTGAGTGATATGGCTGCGTTTAAAGCAGGCCGTGCAGCTGGTTATCCGCATTTCGATCTTTATTTTAATGGCATGGATACGCCGGAAAAGATAAAGACAATGGCTTATTACGATGTGGTCAACTTTGCCCGGTTCATCAAAGTTCCGGTTTTCATGACTTGGGGATATAACGACAACGTTTGTCCGCCAACAACCAGTTATGCTGTTTACAATACCTTGACCAGCCCGAAGGAAGCCTTGTTGACTCCGGTAAATGAACATTGGGTATCTGAAGAAACAAGACATGTTATTTTAGACTGGATTTCATCGAAACTTAAATAGTCAGTTGGACACTTAACTCGTTTCCCAAGGATGATTGTTGCAAATTATCTTTACCTTTGCGCATCTCGTTGGGGGTGTCAGGCGATTGCCTGTCTGAGATCATACTCCGTGAACCTGAAATGTATCATAACAGCGTAGGGAAACGAGGATTGTAAAAAATCCAGATTTTGTAATATACAAGCCGTTTTCACTTCCTGTGAGGCGGCTTTTTTTTGGCCTTCCGCAGATGATCGTTTCAAAATTTTTGAACCATTAAAATTTGAAATGATGATTACAGTAAAATCAATCAGCGCCGATTTGGCTGCAGTACGCGAAAAATCTCCTTTAGTGCATAACATCACCAACTTTGTGGTTATGAATAATACGGCCAATGCCTTGCTGGCTATTGGAGCATCGCCTGTAATGGCTCATGCCGTGGAGGAAGTGAAGGATATGGTCAATATTGCCTCCGCCTTAGTGATTAACATGGGAACCTTGAACCCCGATTGGGTTTCAGGAATGATTGAAGCCGGAAAGGCTGCTACGTCGAAAGGTATTCCGGTGGTTTTCGATCCTGTTGGGGTTGGAGCTACACCATACCGCAACGAGGTGGCTGCACGTATTTTGGCTGATTGTAAGCCAACTTTCATCCGAGGCAATGCATCCGAGATTATGGCTTTGGCGAAGGAGAATATTGTAACCAAAGGTGTAGATAGCTCCGCGTCGAGCAATTCGGCGATTGAGGCTGCAAAGCGACTGGCCTTGGAGACAGGGGCCGTGGTTGTAATTAGCGGCCCTGAAGATTTTATTACCGATGGAACAGAAGTGCTTTCAACAAAGAACGGCTCGACAATGATGGCTCGTGTAACGGGCATGGGATGTACGGCAACTGCTGTACTGGGTGCTTTTGCCGGTGTAAATACGAATCGCATGGAAGCTGCAACGCATGCCATGGCTGTAATGAGTATTGCCGGGGAGATGGCTGCCAACAAAGCTGACGGACCGGGCACTTTACAGTTACACTTTCTGGATATGCTTTACAATTTAAGTGACGCGAATATTGCAGAAATCTATAAGTCGTAAGCATGAAAAACTTTGATTTAAGTTTATACCTGGTAACCGATCGGGGCTTGTCACTTGGTCGGCCGCTGGAGTACATTGTGGAGGAAGCAGTGAAAGGTGGCGTGACGATGGTGCAGTTGAGGGAGAAAGATTGCTCGTCGCTGGAGTTTTTCGAGCTCGGCCTTAAGCTGAAACAATTGCTTTCCCCCTTGAATATCCCATTGATTATTAATGATCGGTTGGACATTGCCCTGGCTGTTGAGGCTGATGGCTTGCACATCGGGCAGAGTGATCTACCCTGGCAAGTGGCTCGACAGCTGCTGGGACCGGATAAGATTCTGGGTTTGTCGGTTGAAAATATGGAGCAGGCAGAGGAAGCAAACCTCCTGGATATCGATTATGTTGGTGTTTCTCCGGTGTTTGCAACGCCTACCAAAACCGACACCTTTCAGCCTTTTGGTTTGGAGGGATTAAAAGAAGCTTGCCGAATAAGCAAATATCCGGCAGTAGCCATTGGCGGGATTAATGCGATGAATGCAGCTTCTATTATAGAGCAAGGGGCACAGGGAATTGCTGTTGTATCGGCCATTTCCTCGGCCGAGAGTCCGATGCTGGCCGCTAAAGATTTAAAAGAACGAATTCAATAAATTGATAGAAGATGACATGGAGTGAAAAGGCTTGGGCTGAATGTAAACCGGTCTTTGCTGAAATTCAAAAAATACCCTTTTTACATGAACTGATGAACGGGAGCTTGCCGCGGGAGAAGTTTTTATTCTACCTGCGACAGGATGCTTTTTACCTGGCAGAATACGGAAAGATCCTGGCTGCCATTGCTGCTCGTCTCGATCATAAAGAATTTCGGGAAGCTTTCCTGGGGTTTTCAGCTGATACTGT
The DNA here is from genome assembly GCF_059905295.1 of Mangrovibacterium sp. Taxonomy (NCBI): domain Bacteria; kingdom Pseudomonadati; phylum Bacteroidota; class Bacteroidia; order Marinilabiliales; family Prolixibacteraceae; genus Mangrovibacterium; species Mangrovibacterium sp. The sequence goes on along the minus strand of NZ_JBZQJF010000129.1, from coordinate 5,261 downwards.
TGCTGTAGAGCAGGCATTACATCAATTTTACCTGAAAGATCAATCGGTTGAAGCAGAGCCGACACCTACCAATTTGCTTTATACCGGGCACATGTGGCGACAGTTGGCAAGTGCCTCAACCGAAGAAGCTTTAGCCTCTGTATTGCCTTGTTTTTGGGTGTACAAAGAAGTTGGTGATTTTATTCTCGCTAATCAAGCAGAAGGAGACAATCCTTACCAATCGTGGATTGATACCTACGGTGGTGATGAATTTGCCAAGGCTGTGGCTAAAGCACTATATATCTGCGATACCTACGCCGATAAGTGCACTTCGGCTCAACAGGAGCGCATGACACAAGCTTTCAAACTATCGTTTAAGATGGAATGGCTATTTTGGCAAAGCGCCTATGAATTGGAGAAGTGGCGTGTTTGATTGGTCAACTAAAGATTGAATCATGAAATTAAAAGAAATAGGGGAGTTTGGCTTTATCGATCGCTTTTCGGGATCGTTTAAAGAGCTGGTTACAAAAAATCTGACCGGCATTGGAGACGATTGTGCCATTTTGCCGATGAATGATGACGAAGATTTGTTGGTAACGACCGACCTGTTAATGGAGGATGTTCACTTTCTGCGTTCAGCCATCACTCCGGAGCAGCTGGGCTATAAGTCGGTTGCGGTAAACCTGAGTGATATTGCAGCGATGGGCGGAACTCCAATCGGAACCTTCCTGTCCATTGCTATTCCGCCGGATATGGATGTGGAATACCTGGATAAATTGATGGATGGTTACCATACTATTTCTCAAAAATACCAAGTGCCCCTGCTGGGAGGCGATACGACTAAATCAGTCAAGCATTTGGCGATTAATGTTTGCGTGCTGGGAACGATTAAAAAAGGACAGGCACGGATGCGCTCGATGGCACAAACCGGCGATATGGTTTGTGTAACCGGTCGTTTGGGCGACTCTGCCGGTGGCTTACAGGTTATTTTAGATGGACTTAATCAGTCCGAAGATCACAATTACCTGCTGGAGCGTCACCATCAGCCTGAACCGCGCTTACCCGAAGGAGCTTTTCTGGCTGCTAATGGTGGCGTGCATGCCATCATGGATATCTCAGATGGTATTGCGTCCGATCTGAAGCATATCCTGAAAGCATCTGCTAGATCAGCAAGGGTTGATTTGGATCAATTGCCGCTTTCGGATGAACTGAAGCGTGTTTCCCAAACTCAGGGCTGGAAGATTGATGAATTGGCCAGTGGTGGCGGGGAAGATTACGAATTGCTGTTTACGGTTGCTGCTGATCGGGTTGAGACTTTGCAAAACGCCTTTACCAGTCAGTTTGGAAAGTCCTTTACCGTTATTGGACAAATTGAAGAGGGGGAGCCCCAAATTCAGTGGTTACGAAACGGATGTGCTGTCGAGTTTAGCAAGGGTGGTTTTAATCATTTTGGATGATGAAGTTCCAAATTCCAAGTTCTAGGTTTCAAGTTTAAGAAAACACATGATGAGTTTAAATTATAAAAGAGTTTTAACGATCGCGGGAAGCGATCCAAGTGGAGGTGCCGGTATTCAGGCCGATTTGAAAACCATGTCGGCATGTGGTTGCTTTGGAACCAGCGCCATTACCGCAGTTGTCGATGAAAATACGGTGGGCGTATATGGTGTGCACCCAATTCCGGTTGACTTTGTGAAAGGCCAGATAAAATCGGTGTTAGACGATATTGGTGCCGATTCTATTAAAATTGGGATGCTGCATTCGTCGGAGTTAATCCGTGGAATTAAAGAGACACTGGAACCCTATCAAATTCGCAATATTGTGCTCGACCCGGTCATGGTCGCCACCTCGGGAGATAAGCTATTGCTGGATGAGGCCATTTCAACTTTGAAAAATGAATTGATACCAACCGTTCGGGTGATCACCCCAAATATTCCTGAAGCTGAAATTCTTTCCGGACAAAAGATTAGTTGCCAGGCTGATTTGCCCAAGGCTGTGAGAAGCATGTCTTGCGGAGGAAGGGTTTCCGTATTGTTGAAAGCCGGTCACCTGACAGAAGATGAGTTGACGGATATCTTCTATAATGCGGAGACCGACGAGCTGTTAGAGCTGAAATCGAAGCGTGTAAATACAAAAAATACACATGGAACCGGTTGCACATTCTCTTCAGCAGTAGCATCACAATTGGCCCAAGGGCTGGAGCTCAACGATGCGGTGAAGGCAGCCAAAGAATATATCAATAAAGCCATTGTCGACGGAGCTTCGTACAATATTGGCCGGGGACACGGACCGGTACACCACTTCCATCCATTCTGGAAATAGCAGCCCAGCAGGGGCTTTCTTGTCAAATCCTTCATGGATGGATCAGGAAGCTCCCTGACTTCATTTAATCCTGTTATTCATCACCGCTTTTTTCAAATTTTTGATTTGCCACTCGCTAAGGAGATCTGGTCGAGTACGATTGCTTATTTGTATTCCCGTAAAAATTATCGTCAATATTTATTGATTTTCGATATGATGTTTTATGATTATGTCGTAAATTGTATGGTAATCTACTTGGATGAGTGATAAATAGCGAAGGACTTAGACCAAGTTTTAAATAAATAGTTTAACAACGAAATACAAACTAAGATGATGATGAAAAAATTTGTTTCAGTCTTCGGAATCTTGCTATGCCTGGCAAGTATGCAAACTGTAATGGCGCAGGATGATGCTGCCGAGTTAGCTAAAAAGTTGTCGAACCCCATTGCGAGTTTGATCAGTGTTCCGCTTCAGAATAATACCGACTGGGGAATCGGGCCGAACAATGGTACACGCAATACCCTCAATATTCAACCGGTTGTTCCACTTTCAATTTCTGAAGACTGGAACCTGATTGCCCGCTGGGTACAGCCGGTAATTTCGCAGTATAACATTAGTGGCGCGGGTAGCCATCAGAATGGTTTGGGCGATGCTGTAGTAAGTGCTTTCTTTAGTCCGAAAGAAGCCAAAAACGGCATTACCTGGGGAGCTGGGCCAGTGCTGCTTGTCCCGGATGGATCGAAAAATCTTTCAGCCCATAAATTGGGCGTTGGTCCTACAGCGGTTGGTTTGTACCAGGGAAACGGGATGACCATTGGTGGCCTGATTAACCAGGTTTGGAGTATTGCCGGTGACAGTGACTACGGCGATGTTAGCTCCATGTTTATTCAGCCATTCTTCACCTATAACTGGGCCTCGGGTGCTGGCCTTGGTGCAAACTTTGAGATAACACAGAACTGGAAAGGCAATACCACAACAGTGTGGTTGAACCCGATTGCATCGGCAGTAACCAGCCTGGGCAAACAAAAAGCACAGTTTGCTATCGGCCCTCGCCTGAACCTGGCTGCACCTAAAGGTGCGAAAGCTGACTTAGGTGTTCGTGCGGTGTTTATTCTTTTGTTCCCCAAATAGACTCCTGAGTAAGAAATTGATTTAATCCTTCGCCGAATCAACGATAACGGCGGAGGATTTTTTGTGTGAAAGCCCCTTCGGAGTTTCGAGTTTCAAGACAACCCGATAACTCCGGATAACAACGACAACCTGATGTTCAGGCCATCTTCCACTTTCATCCCTTCTCCTGATTCCTTAGAATCAGGATTTTTTGTTGTATTCGGGGCTTGTGGTGAAAGCTGTTCAACCATTCTATCGTTCGAGCTGTTTATCCTGAAAAATAAGAGCGATGAACCTGTTTAGAACCTTACCAACGAGATCGGAAAACTTATTACCCTATGACGGAACCGTTGAATACTATGGCTGTGTGCTTGCGGTTGATGAAGCTACCGGTTATTTCAACCGCTTGTTAAAGGATATTGAATGGCGCAACGACGAAGCTATTCTGTTTGGTAAAAAGTTTGTGACCAAACGAAAAGTGGCCTGGTATGGCGATCGGCCTTTTCGGTACAGCTATTCCAATACCAGCAAGTTTGCCCTGCCCTGGAACGATGATTTGCTGGCCTTAAAGCATTTGTGCGAGAAGCAAAGCGGCGAAACCTACAACTCGTGCCTGCTTAACCTATACCACGATGGCAGCGAAACAATGGGCTGGCATGCCGACGGGGAAAAGGATCTGAAGCCCAACGGAGCAATTGCTTCCTTGTCGCTGGGGGCCGAGCGTAAGTTTTCGTTTAAGCATCAAGAAAGCAAAGAAACCCGCTCGTTGCTGCTGGAGCACGGCAGCCTGCTGGTGATGAAAGACGAAACACAAGCACACTGGCTGCATCGCCTGCCACCAACAAAGAAGGTTAGCACCGCCCGCATTAACCTGACCTTCCGAACCATTGTGGGGCAGTAGCAGAAATGCCCAAACTAATTATAGAAATATTAAAATACCGAAGCTTTTTTATTCATATTTGATTATAAAAGCATTCTTTTCGAGTTAAAAAGATTCTATATCGATTTATTAAAACTCGATATAGAAGTAAAAAGATCTGAAATGGAGTTTAAAGAATCGAAGTTGAATTTTTTAGATTCTAATTGAATCTAAAAAGTTTCGAAATCGGTGTTAAAAGGTTGGAAATAGAAGTTTAAATACGATAAATCAAAGTATAAAGCTACACTATAGGGTATTAATAAGTTGTAGTGTTGTATTTTTTAGTAAAAATAGCCGTAACTTATAGCTATGATCTGGTTCAAATTAAACAACGAATAGTTATGGAACATTTACCTGTTATGCAAATGATAAAACGAGAGGCCCGAAAGCAAAAGATCAGGGCTGTTGATGTGTCAAACCAGCTTGGCTTAAGTTACACTTCAGCACGAAGAATGTTTTTGCGTCCTACCATCCAGGTACAACGTCTTGCTGAGCTCTCGGAGATGTTTCAATACAACTTCTTTCGCGAATTAGCCCAAAAGCTACCTTACGATGAACCCCCTTGTGAGGGAGAGAACGGGGTGAACAGTATGAATGAAGAAATGGAAAAGCTGAAACGACGGATTTTGGAGCTGGAAATTGAAAACCGCACCTTGAAGGAGACTTTTCAGCAAGCTTTTAGACACTGATCGCGAAATCGACTTGAATCCAGAGTTGCAGCGGGCGAAGTTATTCCCCCTTCAAATATTTGCGTTTCAGGGTGTCGGCAAGTTCCCATTCGTCATTCCCGATAATTTTTCGTATTTCTTTAAGTGTCGCGGCGGCCCCTTCCATATCGCCATAGTAAATTTGGTAGATTGCAATTTGCAGCATAAGGTCGACACCTTGGTTGTCATTTTTTATAACGTTGAATGCTTGTCCCAGGTAGTCAAAAAACATATACATATTGCCGAAC
>NZ_JBZQJF010000128.1:0-17705 GCF_059905295.1 Mangrovibacterium sp. | reverse complement strand
GAACAAAAGTATGAATTAATTTCAAAATGCAAAACTAATTCGTAAGTAAAAGTGGCAGTTTGCTGAAAATCCATTAGCTGAAAGATACTCTGAGTAGGGAAATGTAAAAGATATTTGTTGCTCGTTTCTTATTTGTTGGTCTAACTGCTTTTTATCTGACAAATAGATAATATTTTATGGTCTTTTTTAGTTAGTGGAATGAATCGAAATTTTTGAAGAATGAAGTTGTTGGATGAGCAGGATTTAATATTTATGAGGCGGGCTATTGCTTTGGCCGAGCAGGGTATGAACGCAAAAGCTGGTGGTCCTTTTGGAGCGCTGGTCGTTAAGGATGGAGAAATTATTGCTGAAAACTATAACCGGGTAACTTCGGAGAACGATCCAACAGCGCATGCCGAAGTGCTTGCCATACGTGATGCTTGTAAAAAATTGAAGGCTTTTCAGTTGAAAGGATGTGTGATTTATACCTCCTGTGAACCCTGCCCGATGTGTTTGGGTGCGATTTATTGGGCTCGTCCTGATCGGGTCGTTTATGCCTGTACGAAAGAAGATGCCGCTTCCATTAATTTTGATGATCACTTTGTTTATCAACAGATTGAAATGCCAATTGGTGAACGGAGTATTCCTTTCAATCAGTTACTGCGGAATGAAGCTCAGAGTGTATTTGAAAGCTGGAAAAAGAATGACGGTTATACGCGCTATTAGAGAATAAAACCAACCTAGGGTACTGGCTGATTATACGTGTTCCCGATTATCTTATCTTCGCAATCGGTTAAGAGAATTTTGAATACTCAATAATATTTAGAGACAATGGGAAAAAGAATGCTTGGTTCGAAATCGAACGATTTTGTTGAAAATTTATGGTTGCTCTTATTACGGATTGGAGCCGGAGGTGCCATGCTGACGCATGGTATTCCAAAATTTTTGAAGTTACTGCATGGTGATACTGCTTTTGCCGATCCTTTTGGTATAGGAGCGTTACCCTCTTTTATTTTGGTGGTGTTTGCTGAATTTTTGTGTTCGGTTTTAGTTATCGTAGGGATAACAACTCGCCTGGCCACGATTCCGATTATTATTACCATGTTGGTAGCTATTTTCATGATTCATGGACATGATTCTTTTGCAGCTAAAGAAATGGCTGTACTTTTCTTATTGTTGTTTACAACGATTTTAGTTTTTGGAAGCGGTCGCTTTGCCTTGGGGAACTTGATTCGGGGTAATTAAAACCGACTATTTTTGAGGGGAACGGAAAGTGGTTGACAAGTTGAAGATTGGAGTTTTTAGGCTCCTGTCGTGCAATCAGTTTCCGTTGTCTTTTTGTCTTTTGGTTTCATTGGGAAATACTTGCGGCCAATTAGCTGACCTCCGAAAAAGGCTGCAATAAGTATTGGATAGGTGTAAAGTGCAAAGCCGATATCGCTGTATATCCGCAAAAATACCACCAACGGAATAGGGAGGTGGATATACAAAAACCACTTAAAAGAATATTTTCGCTCTCTTCCCCGAAGTGCTCCAAACGGAAGGTTGACCAAAAAAACTAAAATTGCTACGATTAAAATCTTCATTGCGTGATTTGTGTTTCAGTGGTAATGATAGTCATTATTGGTAAACTGTCAAAATTGATGGTTTAACAGAAAGGCTTTTATTAAAGTGTTGGTCAAGTGAAAACGGATTTAGCTAATGACTCTTTGCCAGGGGATCCCCGCCAAAATGATAACATATGCTATTCCAAAAAACAGTAAGCCGGTACTGTATTTTACTTTGCTTTGAGTCGCTCTTTTGCTTTTGATGCGTCCAATGTGCACCAAGGTAATAGCAACGAGCATCATTACTAAATGTTCTACGGCGTAAAAGCGCAGGTCTGCATTTTGCATGGCAATTCCGAAGTCCTGAAATGCTGCTTTTGTGATCGGGCTTAAAAATGCATATAGTCCAACTCCTACCAGAAGCTGCAAATCCAGCAAGGAAGTGAATACAGCTCCCAAAATATTGTCCGATTTTTTCCAGTTCTTTTGACCAAACCAGCCAATGAAATATTTTAGAAGAGTGACCAATGCGGCCAATAGAATAATCCAACGAAGCGCATTATGGAGGTGTAAAAATCCAGTATAAAGATGATCCATTGCAATCTGCCTTTTATGATTTCTTAAACGTTCAAGCAAGCATTTGGTTGAATGAGAGGGCGAATATACAGCTTTCTTTTGTTAATGATTGTCAATAAGTTCTTGAGTTTGTCAACAAGGATTGTAACTTTCCTTTTGTCAGTTATTTGTGCTATCCCTCAGCAAGCTTGAAAATTTCGTCGGCCTCGTAAACTTTGCGACCTGAGGGACGCAATGATTCGTTGAGCATTGCCCGGGCAACAGTCTTCGCCGGTATCGGGCGGTATTTTCGGAAGATAAAGCGCGTTATTGCCGGCATCAATCGCTGAGCAATTGATTCGCCCATTCTTTTTTCAGTTCGTTTGCCTAAAAGTAGTGATGGGCGCAGAATTGTGATATTGGGCAAATCGAGTTGTAGTACGGCTTCTTCCAATTCTCCTTTTATTTTGGGGTAAAAGAATCGGGAGTTGGGATCGGCGCCGCTTGACGAAACCAGTACGTAATGTTTAACATCGTTCTGCGCAGCAATCCTGGCAAATTCATACTGAAAGCTATAATCGATTCGGTATTGGTTTTCTTTCGTTTTTGCTTTTTTTATTGTTGTACCCAAGGCCGAAAAAAGAACGAATCCGCGAACATGTTCTTTCCATTCCTCTGGCTTGTTAAAATCGATTTGATATTCTTTCAATCTGGGATGGCTGATACCCGTGCTGCGGCGTGTGAAAATCACGATCTCTGAATAAATATCTGTTGCCAGAAGGAGTTTCGTTAGCTCAGATCCGATAAGGCCAGTAGCTCCAATGATTAATGCTTTCATCGTTTATCAGCAATAAGTTTGTCATCTATTAATTGCTCTACATGATCGTTGATGGTTTGTACGAAAGGTGTGAGTTCGATGTTTAGATCCTGGATGGCATAGGAATTATCGAAATTGAAATCGTAACCAATGTTGCGTTCCACAAATTTGCGGGAATATCCCATCAGGGGCGCAATTAGTTTAAACAGCCATTTAGGAACATGTTTAGTCGGAAGTGGATAGTTCGGGTATCTAGTGCCGATGATGTTTGCCATGTCAAGAAAATCTTTTAAATCAGTAGCTACGAGGTGACGTCCGCTTACTTCCGGCGAAAGTCCAGCTTTGATATGGGCACGAGCGATATCGCGTACATCAACAACAGCCTGTGCTCCTGCCGGAACACCGGTTTTGAATTTGCCTGACATGATTTGGATCATTAGGCCTATGCTGGTCGAGTCCACTCGTTTGCTTAATGAGGGACCAAAGATCAATCCCGGATTGATAACCACTAAATCAATACCATTCATTTTTTCGATTAGTTTCCAGGCTTCCCGTTCAGCAATGGTTTTCGAAAAAGGATATGGCTGATGTGAGGGAGTGCTGCTCGTATTCCAACATTTTTCATCGACCTTTTGGTTGGGTAAATCGCGAATTTCGATGGTGTCACCAACTAATGCTACGATACTAGAAGTGAGCACGATTCGTTTTACACTTCCTGTTTCGTTGGCTGAGAAAAACACATTTCGAACCCCTTGAAGTGCAGGTTGAATAAGCTCTTTGTCTGCGTTCTTTACGCCGGTAAGTTGAAAGGGCGATGCTGTGTGGATAATTAGTTCGCATCCCTTAACGGCTTCGTCGAAGGAGCCATCGATTAAAAGATCAGCTTCAAAAAGCTTTAGTGTGCCCGGAGCGTGATGTTGAATGTGAAGTAGGTGTTGCACTTTTGATTGATCGTTCAGGCTTCTGACTGTTGTATGGACGGTTCGACCTTCTTCGAGCAAATATTTAATAATCCAGGAGGCCATGTAGCCACTTCCTCCTGTAACTAAAATTGGCTTGTGCAAATCAATGGTCTTCATGCTCTTTCTTTGTGTTTTTATGTTTTTTTTCGAATTATCATAAATCAAAACGATCACTAAGGTGAAATTATTTTCGCTTAAAAGCAAGAATATGTGTTGGTTTTGAAATGAAAGGATTGAGACAGGAATATACTTAGGGAAAGAACAATAATTTCGTTGGCTTTAGCTTGAAATGCTTCATTGTTAGTTGTTTAATGTTGTATAACCTCTTTGTTCTTATTTTTATTCAGTTTAAATTAGCACAACTCAAACCTTGTTTGATAGGCTAAATCAATAAAAGTTAAACATTATGATGAACAAAATTCACACATTGGGCGGGTATTTTCACGAGTATCAAAAAAGTCTGTTAAATCCGGATGCTTTTTGGGAGCAGCAGGCGGAGTGCCTATATTGGCGAAAACGATGGGATAAAGTGATCGACTGGAACTTTGAAGAACCAAATATCAACTGGTTTGTGAATGCAAAACTGAATATTACTGAAAATATTTTCGAGCGAAATTTATATACAATTGGGGATAACACAGCGATTCTCTGGGAACCCAACGATCCTGCAGAGCAATCTGTAAAACTAACTTACCGGGAATTATTCGCAGAGGTTAATAAACTGGCAAACAGTCTGCGCAGTAAAGGGGTTCAAAAAGGAGATAGGGTTGCCTTGTATATGCCAATGGTTCCGGAGTTGGCCATAGCACTCTTGGCTTGTGCTCGGATTGGTGCCATTCACTCCGTTATTTTTGCCGGTTTTTCAGCACAGGCTTTAAGTGAACGGATAAATGATGCTGACGCTAAGATTGTATTAACTGCAGATGGTGGTTTTAGAGGAGCCAAAGTGACTCCATTGAAAGAAATAGTGGATGAAGCACTGAAAGCTTGTCAGGGAGTACGTACCGTTGTTGTTTTGAAACGAACTAATATGCCGGTTGAAATGGTTGGAGGTCGCGATATATGGTGGCACGATTTTATTGATGGACAGTCGGATTACTGTGCTGCTGAAGAGATGGATGCGGAAGACCCGTTATTTATTTTGTATACTTCCGGTTCAACCGGAAAGCCAAAGGGGATTGTCCATACAACGGCCGGGTACATGGTTTATACAACTTATACATTCCGAAATGTTTTTCAATACAGCCGGGGGGATGTGTATTTCTGTACAGCCGATATTGGATGGATTACCGGACATTCCTATATTGTTTACGGACCTTTGTTGAATGGTGCTCAGACTGTTATGTTCGAGGGAATACCGACCTGGCCCGATGCAGGTCGCTTCTGGGACATCGTCGGTAAATTTGGAGTTAACCAGTTTTATACCGCTCCTACAGCAATTCGATCGTTGCTTTCGTTGGGGAACGAATACCTGGAAGGGAAGAATTTAGACTCGTTAAAAGTACTGGGGACCGTTGGTGAACCAATCAATGAAGATGCCTGGCACTGGTACCACGATCATGTTGGCAAAAACCGATGTCCTATTGTTGATACCTGGTGGCAAACAGAAACCGGAGGCGTACTAATTTCACCAATTGCAGGGGTAACCCCAACTAAACCTTCTTTTGCAACCTTGCCACTACCGGGTGTGGTGCCGATTATCGTCGATAATGAGGGTAGGGAGTTGAAAGGAAACTCTGTTGAGGGAAATTTGTGCGTTAAATTTCCCTGGCCGGGAATGGCGCGAACGCTGTGGGGAGATCATCAACGTTTTCGGGATACCTACTTTTCAACTTTTAAAAACCTTTACTTTACAGGAGATGGAGTGCGTCGTGACGAAGATGGTTATTACCGTATTCTGGGGCGTGTTGACGACGTTATCAATGTTTCGGGTCACCGTCTAGGTACAGCCGAAATTGAGAATGCGATTAATGAACACCCTTTAGTTCACGAATCAGCGGTTGTCGGTTATCCGCATCCGATAAAAGGGCAGGGAATTTACGCTTTTGTTGTTTGTCCGGAGTTGTCGACTGGAGGAGAAGAAGGTATTCGTCGTTCTATTAAACAAGGTGTGAGTAAGATTATCGGACCAATCGCCAGACCGGATCTGGTTCAGATTGTGCCCGGCTTGCCAAAAACCCGAAGCGGAAAGATTATGAGGCGGATTTTGCGTAAGATTGCCGAGGGCGATGCAACCAATCTTGGAGATACGACAACCCTTCTGGATGAGGACGTTGTGATGAAGATTATTGAGGCTGCACTGGTGGAGGTGAAGCACTAAATTAGGATGAAAAAGTCCGTAAATAGTGACTTTTGCCCTTGTTTATGACGGTGTAACTTTTGTGTTAAAATTCGTGTCGGGGAAGATTCAAACAGATCGTGGCATTTATTTCTGGCTATTTTTGGAAAGTTAAAAAATCGGCTTTCGAGCTGATGTTTGAAGGAAACTATCGAAATACGGAAACGTAAATACTAATGATACAAGCAAAAACTACTTTCGATAATGTTACCCTTCAGCTTTTCGAGTTTAATTTAAATAATTCATAAACCATGACTGTAAACAGAACCTTTGGAATTGGCTTAGAAGTAAATGAGCCCGAGGTGTCAGAGAAAAAAAAGATCCAGTACATTAATTTGAAGCTGGCAGCCGATGGTTATCCGACTTGTAATTCAGGTATTAAAACTGATTTCCTGGAGATTGCTAAGCCGTTGTTGAATAACTATAACATCAAATCACGTTTGTTATCCAATAATGCTTCTCCTTTGGGGATGAGAATCCGGGGTTTCCTGGAAGATTATCTGAGTGATGTGCCGGGTGACAATGCCATAACTTTCCCTGAGAATCCTTTTATTTTAGACCGTTACGGGTTGGCTCGTATTATTTCTATTCCTCCCGGAGAAGACTACCACGAGACTGAGCAAATTAAAACTTATCGTACTGCTCAGGGGATTTTGAATAACCCGGCATCCGACCGTCGTACAACAAAAGGTGTGTTCCATGTTGTAGAAGGTGGATTGCCAATTCCTGCGGACAAAAAGGCTGTGTCAAAAATTGCTTTTTGCAAATTGTTGCAAGCTGCCTTAAATCCGCCAAAAGAAATTACAACTTTGCCGTTTACTGCAAAGTTGGAAAATCCGGCACAATTGTTTGTAAGCTTAATGCTTCGTCCTATCGTTGTTCCTGAAGTGCCGGGAGTGATTGCCGAAAAATCAATGGAAGTTGCATTCTTAGCACCTGGTAGCCTGGTGTCAAACCTTGACTTCGTTGAATCAATTTTTGGTAATGCCGGAGACCCATTCTTGCCTGAGAATGATGCAGCACTGGATCCGGAGCACTGGACAGGACATACTGGCTGCGTTATCCTGGCTCCTCACCTGAATAGCTTAACGAAAAAAGAATTGGGCTTACCTCATTACGACAATGCTACAGAACGTCAACGTCGTGATGGTATGTGCTGGAAAGATGAGACTGAAAAGTATAACGATGGAAGCGCTTTCAAACTGACTTGTCGTGATGAGCGTGGCGTTGTTATTACCTTGATCTCGGATAACTATTTTGGTTATTGCAAGAAAGAAGTTAAAACCATGATCGGTTACTCTGCGAACCTTTATGGTTTGGCTGAAGAAGAACATGCCGGTGGTGCAATTGCCTGTCGTAGCTATAACTTAGGGGAAAAATGCTACATCGATGAGCGTATTCCTTCTAACGGAATGAACTTCGCTTCTTTCATCTATCAATATGCCGATTTGATTGAGCTGAAACCGGAAGGATATGCAGTTGACGTTAATTTCAAAAGCGTAATCTACGTACCGGAAGATGCTGTGTTCGATTTGAATACACAGAGTGTAAGCTGGAAACAGGGTGCTGAAAAGCAATCAATCAAATTGTTGCCTTATAAAGTTTACATTTACCCGAACGGTTACAAAGTAGAAATGAAGAAACGTATCGAAGGACCAAAATGGCACCTTACAGGTACGCATGCTGAAGGAACACTTTGTCATAAACCTTGTACCGTATCAGGTGGTGGTAAATCAGAGATCTCCAAATCAATCAAAGATGCAATGATCCAGGGATCATACATCGTTGGTGATTTGACTGAAGACCTGGACATGGTTGAAAAAATCATGGCTCATGATTTTTCAAATCGTTTCAAAGTTCCGGCTGATTATTCGGTAAATAAACCACGCCATATTTTAAGTACAAAGCGTTCGTTGGGTTCAGTGATCAAATTATTGACTCCGTCTGATGTTTATACAGATGAATACAACGATTGGTTGGCTTCATTACCTCAGCGTATTAAAGTATTGATTTACGTTATCAAGGGGAACTATTCGCAAGAGTGGGATACTGACTGGAGAAAATATTTCTCCGTTGATAAGGTGAATGGGGTACCTGGTAATGAATTGAAATATAAGAGTAATAAATTACTTTCGAACTACTTGCGCGTAGGACATGATGCTGATGGTTCATGGAGAATTTTCTTGTTACGTCAGGATTTTAACCCATCTGCCAAAGTTCAGGTTGAAGATGATATCACAGCTTCAGTTGTTTTAGGTTCAGATAAATTAGCGGATCTGAATCCTGAGTACACAAATCCGAGTGTGAAGATCGTCAAGAACTGCGAAGCACGTCTGTTCCAGCGTCCTGATGATGCTGTTATTAAAGGATATGACAAGCAGGCGGAAAAAGACCTTTCAAGTGCCGGCACTTTCGTGTCTAACTTCGAGCCTTTGACTCGCGAACAGGTTCAGGCAATTAAGGATGATGCAATTGGTTTTGAGTTGTACACTGAGCCGGTTAAAGAGATGATCAACAAATTCCTGAAATCTGATAAACCGGAATATCTGGTTATTCCGTCAGAACCTCGTTTGGTTGACGGAAAACCATCAAAGAACGTACGTTACCTGCAAACCCGTCCTGACCTGGTAGATCCGTTGGATAAATATGTTGCTGAAATTGCAACTCGTATCTTCCGTAAGATTCCGTTGGATAAGCCATTATATATGCCGGTTAACGCTGTACTGCCGGGACGTCGTAATAACCCTGCGGAACCAGCGAATAATGTACCGCCTTTGGCTGTATACAATCCGGTTCACTACCAGGAGTTACCAGAATTGTTTATTGACTTTATCTGTAGTATTACCGGTAAATCACCATCTACAACTGGTTTCGGTTCTGAAGGTGCCTTGACAAAAGGTCCTTTCAACAACTTGTTACCGGCTGCTGACCTGAACAATGCCTTCCTGTCCTATATTTTGACTGGTTACGATGGATTCAGTTCTGCTGCAGGTTATGTTGGTCCGAAATACAAAGTAGACCACGATGTGAGCTTGTTGATTCCAGAAATCTGGTGTCGTATGTCAGTTGCTGAACGCGATCCTAAATTCCTGATCGAAAACGGATACCTGGAGAAGGTTGACGATTTCGAATACCAAGGACGTAAGATTGACGCGAGCTTGCTGGGATATCGTATCACTGTGAAGTTTGTGAAACATTTTATGGCTCGTATCTTCAGTAAAGCAGATGCCGTATTCGACGAAGAAATGTTGCGTCCTGAGTTGCAGGATTTGGATATGTTCGTTGCTTCAATAGATAACCTTTCAATTACACAAAAACGTGTTGCTGAAGGTTTGATGACTGATGGAACTGTTGAACGTTTGTGTCCGCCATTGAAAGCATTGGTGTACATCATGATTGACGGTACTTACAAAGGAAAAGATCGCCACGATCCGGAGATTCGTGCTATGTTTACTCCTGAAGTAGTACTGAATAGTGATTGGTACAAAGAACGTCTGGTGGCTAAACAAAATTCTGATATTGAACGTTGCGCTCAAAGTGTTGCTTACATTGAGGATATCCTCAGCCGTAAGAACTTCGCTTCAACCTCAGTTCGTTTAGATTTGCCAGCTCGTTTGGCGAAAGCGAAAGCTGAATTGGAGAAAGTTAGCAGTGCTGAATACCTGGATGTATTAAAAGGTACACTGGGTTTGGATCCAATGCAACCTATTGCTGAATAAATTTAAATTTCAGATAGTTGAAAGGGGGCATAATTGCTCCCTTTCTTTTTTCAATATATAAAGAGATTGTTTATGAGTTTACGTTATGCTGTTATTGGAACAGGAGCCTTGGGGGGTTTCTATGGTGGCATGTTGGCGAAGAGTGGAAAGGATGTGCACTTTCTGTTGAACTCGGACTACCGGCATGTGCTGGAAAACGGGCTTCAGGTCGATTCAGTTCTTGGCAATTTTGTAGTGCAGCCGATTCATGCATATGCAAGTGCTGCTGATATGCCTAAGGCTGACGTGGTACTTGTTTGCCTGAAGACAACCAATAATTATTTGTTGAAGGAGCTTTTAACACCGATTATGCATGAGAATACAGTTGTTGTTCTTATTCAGAATGGGTTGGGAATAGAACAGCAGGTCGTTGAGCAAATACCCGGAATACAGGTTGCCGGAGCTTTGGCTTTTATTTGCTCCAATAAGGTTGGCCCGGGACATATTAATCACCTCGATCTCGGGCGGTTGATAATTGGTGCCTATAATTTGGAAAACAGTTCGGTATTAGAAGAAGTTAATGATGATTTTGTCGCAGCGGGTGTTCCATGTCGGGTAACAGCAGACTTAGATGAAGCACGTTGGCAAAAACTGGTTTGGAATGTGCCGTTTAATGGGTTGACAGTTGTTTTAAATGCAACGACTGATCAGATTATGGCGAATGAGAAAGTTAGCACGCTGGCTCACGATATGATGTACGAGGTTATTGATGCTGCCAATGCTTGTGGTGTTTTCTTAAAACGTGAATTTGCGGATAAGATGATGGCTATGACAGCCAAGATGACTCCTTATGCTCCAAGTATGAAGCTGGATTACGATCACAAACGGCCATTGGAGATTGATGCAATTTATAGTCAGCCGATTGCGCATGCATTCAAAAATGGATTTAAAATGGAAAAGGTGGAGATGCTCGAGAAGCAGTTGCATTTTTATAATGCAATGAATTTGAAGTAAGTATTGGTTAGGCGGAACGCTGAACGATTTAAGATATAGAAAAGGCTGCCTCAAAAAGGCAGCCTTTCTAGTTATAAATCCAAACAACAACTACGAGTGGCCCTTGACCACGATTCGCATAATCTTAAAATTCAATCTCCAGAATTTATAGAACTGGTAGATGATATTGGTTCTCCAGAATTTGGTTGCTTTAGTGGGGACAGGCGGATAAAACTCGTCTTTGTACCCTCGTATTTTAGTTTTATTTCCCATTGTCTTCAGGTTTAATTATTCGGGTAACAGCCACCAAAATGGGTAGCCTTTTGCTTTGTGTATAAACATATAGTGTAAGAACAGCTTAATCCAGTGGCCGGCCAAGCCTACTTCGCCAACAGTTGCACTAATGTCCCGGCCCCATTCGGGGTAGCGCTGCCAATCGGGAACGATGGGAGAAACAGTCATGGTTGCACCCAACCCTTTGGTCATGCTGTAGCCGGCTGATACAATACAGGCTGCCCCCATGCGTCCCATACTGGCCGTGTGTTTGTGTTCGGTTCCTCCATGTTTAATGAAGTGAGCAATGTTCTGTGCAACGATTTTCCCGGTCACACCGGATGGCATGCCTGTTCGCGGTGGCGACGGAGTAATCGATAAACCAGTCGGACTCTTCATCGGTTTCGAGATGCCGTGCGGTGGGGCAAAGGCGATACCGGTTGCATATATGTTGGCGTATTCTGGGCTTTGATAAGTTTGAGGCCAGTCGGCAACGCTCCAATCCTCAAAATCTTTGGGTGTGTAATCAGCATCAACGCGCATGAACCCATTGGGGGCAAATAATTTTGCGGTAATATCCTCTCCTGTTTTCGAGAAAGCTTTGAAGTCCTGTCCCTTAAAGGCAGGAATAAGCATGGCGAAGTCAAACTCTTGTATTTGCTCTTCGCCGGAGAGTGTTTGATAATGGACAACGCCCTCCTCGAGTTTTGTAACTCCTGCGCGCTTTATCCATGTAATATTATTCTCTGTCAAAACCGATTCTGTGAAGACTTTGGTTGGCGTAATATACCCACCTCGTTTTACAAAGGCACCACCCATCCCAAAATCACCGAGCTCAAACTCATTCGTGATCCAGGTAATTTCGGCCATATGGCTCAGCTTTCTTCGCTTTAGCTCGAAAGCAATATTCAAAGTATACTCAAAAGCTGCACCCTGACAAGTTGCAGCGGGATGGCCTGTACCTATCAGGAAACGTTGTTTTTGGCCGTTTTCCATCGCATCAATAGCTTTTTGAAGGGCTTCCCAGGCATGGAAGGCATGATCGTAAGAACATACAGAATAGGAATGCTTTCCGGGGCCTAAACCGGGAGTTGCCTCAAAGTTTAATTTTGGCCCGGTTGCATTTACCAGGTAGTCGTAACTAACTTGTTCTCGTTGTCCTTTTTGCTCACTCGAAACGTATTCGATCGTCACAAATGGAGAAGAGTTTTCTGAATCTCCTTCCGGATAAAATTCCAGTGCTTTGGCCTGTTTGTAAATGATTCCCCATTTCCGGTAGACTTTGTCAAGAGGAAACCGAACCTGGTCAACAGTCATTCTTCCAACACCAACCCAAATGTTTGAGGGAACCCATTGGTAATAACGGTTAGGTGAAATAACAACAACTTCATGATTCTTGCCGAGCATCTTTTTGAGGAATGAGGCAGCTGTGTGTCCCGAAATACCTGCCCCTAAAACGACTACTTTTGCCATAGGTCGGAAGTTTGATTTATTTAGTGGACTAATGTTTGAATTAAAGGTAGCACTAAAAATAAAACGTTCGACTTAGGATGTTGTATATCAGTTTTTATGAAGGTAGGGTGTCCCAATGTAAAAAGAGAAGCCCCGGCCAAATAAATTGACAGGGGCTTCTTCAATATTTATCGTTCGAAATCTCTTATTTAATACCGTGCATCATGCGTTTTAACCAAGGTGATAAGATGACCAGGATAACAGCAATGATTGCAGACTGAATGGCAATCATCCAGAATACCTGAATGTCGGCACCCATGGCTGCTTGCAAATCTAATGAGATTGCTTTCATCTGAGAGGCAACGAAGTTACCGGCAGCAAATGAACCCATCCAGATCCCCATCATGGTTGAAACCAGTTTGGGAGGCGATAGTTTTGTTACCATTGAAAGTCCGATTGGCGATAAACACAATTCGCCAAATGTGTGGAGCAGGAATACCATGCATAACCACAGCGGGCTAACCAAACGAATGGCTTCACCTGAGGTTGAACGGGTATAAGCGAAAGCCATAACAACAAAACCTAATGCCAGGAAAATCATCCCCCAGGCAAATTTCATAGGGGTGTTTGGGTTCAATTTGCGCTTATCCAGTGCTGTCCACAGGATGCTAAAGATTGGGGCAAAAATAACAATGTAAATCGCGTTTACACTCTGGAACCAGGTAGCCGGAATTTCAAAACTTCCGATCATACGTTGCGTATTGTCGCGTGCAAAAACGTTGAACGTTGTTCCTGCTTGCTCAAAACCAGCCCAGAAGAAAATATTGAATAAAGCTAAAACCAGGATTACACCGATACGTGACCATTCAGTTTTACCTGATGTCCCTTTAAAGATGTTTAATCCGAGTACAAAAACACCTCCAATGGCCACAATCCAGATGATTGCATCAGTAACAAAAGTCGGAAGTGCTCCCCAACCCAGAATTACCCCAAAAATAACAGCAACAACAGCAACTACATAGGTTAAAACGTTAAACCAGTCATTGATCGCCAGGCGTATTCGTTCACTTTTTACCTTGGGAGGCATACCAATATGTCCGAGGGTGTGGCTGCGGAATAAGAACCAGGTTGTACCGATTACCATACCGATACCTGCAGCTAAGAATCCATATTGCCAGGCAACTTGTTCTCCCAGTTTACCGGCAACAAGAGGCGATAAGAAAGCTCCAATGTTAATACCCATGTAGAAGATGGTGAAACCACCGTCTTTGCGCGGGTCGTTGTTATCGTATAGTTCACCAACCATGGTTGAAATGTTCGGCTTGAAGAAACCATTACCGGCAATCAAAATACCTAAACCTGCGTAAAATAAGGTTTGACGGGTTTCCATTGCGGTGTCGGCACCATGTAACCAAGCGCTCGACGACAACAAAAACTGACCGATGGCCATGGTAAGACCACCAATATAGATTGATTTGCGTTGGCCGAGAACTTTATCTGCCAGAATCCCTCCGAAGATAGGGGTAACATATACTAACCCGGTGAAAATACCATAGATGGTGAATGCATCCAACTCGGCCATGTCAAAACCGCCGGTGGCATATTGAGCTGTCAGGAAGAGCACCAGTAAGGCACGCATTCCATAGTAGCTGAACCGTTCCCACATCTCACTGGCGAACAGCGTTGACAGTCCCATCGGATGCCCAAAGAAAGCTTTGTTCTTATCACTCATAACTGCGAAAAAATTTTTTGATTTAAGCTGTCAAAATTATCAATTATAAAAATACAATTTGTTGAAACATGTCATACTTTTGATCTTCTTTCGAAATAAAAGCCTCATTTTCGATTGATTCTTTGTCTGAAATGTAAGCATAAACTTTCGTTTTGTGTCTTGTTTGGCCGGGGACATTCGTTAATTTTATGAATAGAAAACATTTGATCTCAAAAAAAATTAAGTCTACGATGAATAAAATATTTACAAGTCACCAAATTGCTGAGTTGGATGAATGGACCATGCAACATGAACCAATTTCAAATCTAGACCTCATGGAGCGAGCTTCTTTGCAGGTTGCCGATTGGATCGTCAAGCAAATTTCGAACGAGCGAATGCTCTGTTTTTTTGTGGGACCAGGGAATAATGGGGGCGATGCCTTAGCTGTTGCCCGCATGATGGCCGACTTCGATTACCAGTGCCATGTTTATTTGCTTAATTTGGGTAAGTCGTTGACTGGTTCACCCGAGGTTAACCTGGTTCGTTTGCAACAACAGGCGAAAGTTGAGATTACGGTCCTGAGTGATGCCGGCAATTTCCCTGAAATTCCAGCAGATGCTTTGGTGATCGACGGACTGTTTGGCTCAGGACTAAATCGCCCCTTGGAGGGCCTTGCTTTGGAGTTGGTCAATTACCTGAACCAACAGGCTGCCGAAATTTTGGCAATCGACATACCGAGTGGCTTGTTTGGCGAGGATAACTCTGAAAATAAGCTTGAAAATGTGATTCAGGCTACCTATACACTGACTTTTCAGTTTCCAAAACTGAGTTTTTTCTTTGCTGAGCATGAAGATATTTTAGGCGTCTGGGAAGTGTTGCCCATCGGGTTGCACGAAGAGGGTATTGCTGAAAAACCGACCTCTTTCTACTTCCTCGATATGGCTGATGTGTCACCCTTGTTGAAAGTTCGCTCCATGTTTTCGCACAAAGGAACCTTTGGGCATGGACTTCTTATTGCCGGCGCTTATAGCAAGATGGGAGCTGCGGTGCTGGCCTCAAAGGCTTGTTTGCGTTCGGGGGTTGGATTGCTTACAACCCATGTTCCACATTCTGGAGCGCCTGTGCTGCAAACGGCAGTGCCCGAAGCCATGTGCTCGATCGATGCATCGGATCTGATGTTTACCGAGTTTCCGAAGTTGGAGCCTTTTTCGGCTGTTGGAGTGGGGCCAGGCATCGGTACCAAGCCAAACTCGCAACGAGGCGTGAAGGAGTTGTTGTTTGCTAAACCAGAAGCGCTGGTGCTCGATGCCGACGCTTTAAATATTTTGGCTATGCGGAAGGAGTGGCTCGATTACCTTCCGGTGAATACCATATTGACGCCGCACCCGAAGGAATTTGAACGATTAACCGAAGCTACAACTGATTCGTACACACAGCTGGTGCTGCAACAAGCCTTTTCGATGAAGTATGGTGTTATTGTGGTGTTGAAAGGTGGGTTCACCTCTATCAGTATGCCCGACGGTGAAATCTATTTTAACACTACCGGTAACCCGGGAATGGCTACTGCAGGTAGTGGCGATGTGCTCACCGGAATCATCCTGGGCTTGCTGGCACAGCGGTATCGTCCGAAGGAGGCTGCCTTACTGGCTGTTTATCTGCACGGACTGGCCGGCGATTTGGCCGCCGAACATCTGGGGTACGAGGCGCTCGTGTCGAGCGATATCGTGGTCCATCTGGGCGAAGCTTTTTCCTTGCTGCAGAATTACAACGACTAATTTACACTCAAAGATTTTAAGCCGCTCCGGCGCGCATATAATCCTATGCTAATTTTTTTAAGGCCGCTCTGACGGGCTTAAAATCATTCGAGCAAAGATTTTATCCCTTGTTACACGGCATGAAATCTATTGCAAAAGTTTTTATGCTTTGTTACAAGATCTAAAATCTTTTGAAGAAGTTTTTATCCTTCTCGGAAAGGGATTAAAACAATTGGTTACTTTTTTTAGGCGTGACTGAGCGGCATAAAATCTTTGGGCGTTTATGTTAGCCCCCGGATATGGGGGAATAGTAACCCGGAGGCGTGTTGGGCTACCACTGAAGCGCAGGAGCGTTTCTTCCTTTCAAAATATTGTCTTTTTAATCAGGAGGTTGTAACTTAAAGCAAACTAAAACAAACAACCAATGATTATTCCTGAATACACACTGATTACTCCCGCTATGATTTATGCCGGACTTGTAGAGCAACCCACTCCAAAACCGCAAACCTTGTCCGAGCTTCTTCAACCGAATAAGGAAAGCGGCAACAATTATATGGATCGTTTTGCGCGGTTGGTTGTTATCTATTGCCGGCGGCCGGCCAAGACCTATGCCCTGGCGCTGGGTGTTGATCCCCGCTGCCTCGACGGGGCCATGCGCTGTATGGCCGGTACAACCACACACGAATGGATTAGCGATTACCTGGTGCTGGTGGCCTGCGATTTGTTGGTTTACACCAACCTGTCGTTAACCCGTATTGCGGGCTTGCTCAATTTCTCGTCGAGTGCTTTTACCCAGTTTTTTCAGGTTCACAAGCGTATGCAGCCTTATCAATACCGCTCCATACAAAAGTGGGGATCCAGGCGCCGCTATCATTTTTAGTCCTGGTTGCCGCAGGGATTAGTTCGTTGATTAATTGCCAAATTTTGGGACGAAATCATGGTACATTGCTAAGTGATTCGCTATTTTTGGGCTTGGCGGAAATACCAAAAGCCAAATGAAGTTCAGAAACATCCGATTCTGCGGATTATAAGCCGCTAAAAATTAAACAGAAAAATATGAAAATCAGATTCCTTTTATTCGTTTTAATGGCCGTAACAAGTTTGCCAACCCTGGCACAGCGTAACGATAAAAATGCAGCTCCGGTTATGACCGGTGGATTGGTATACAGCCTGCCGCGTACGGGGGTGCGCATTCATGTGAAAGCCGAACGCGAAAAATTATTTGCCGGACCCTATGCGCAATATGCCGAGGGCATGCTCGGACTAAAGAATGCACCAACAAGCGATAGCGAAAAGTGGACCATTACCGGCGTGAGTATTGAAACGTTTGCAGAGCCCGACCCGAACCAGGTTTATAAAACAGCCGGCGAAAATGGATCGTTAATCAGCCTGACCGAAGAAGGAGTGCTGGCTGCAATCAACACGACTGTCAAAACCAAAGTGGCTGCACCTTCGGTAACAAGCTTCACCGATGATAATAGTATACCGGAGTATCCGTTTACAGATTTGTCACTGAATCCATTCTTTGAAAAGCCCGATTCGGCTTCGGCTAATATTTTGATTGCAAAAACGCTGCAGGAAAAAGCTCAGGAAGCAGCCCATACCATTACAAAATTGCGCAAACGT
>NZ_JBZQJF010000127.1:0-5448 GCF_059905295.1 Mangrovibacterium sp. | reverse complement strand
GGAGAACAGTTGTTTTGCGAGAACGAAACCAACAACCAGGTGATCTACAATCTGGAAAACGATTTCGACTATGTAAAAGATGGGATCAATGACCATATCGTAAAAGGGGAAACGACGGTAAATCCCGAAAAAACAGGTACGAAATGTGCCATATGGTACACGCAAACGATCCCCTCAGGTTCATCATCAACAATCGTAGTCCGGTTAAGCAAACGTAAGCTGTCCAATCCCTGGGAGGATTTTGAAGAAACCTTTTCGCAACGCAAATTCGAACACAAGGCTTTCTACGATAGCATCCTGACCAACACCAGCGACAAGCAAAAGTTTCTGGCCCAAAGTGCCCTCGGCGGCTTACTCTGGACCAAGCAGTATTATTATTTCGACGTATATAAATGGTTGAACGGAGAACAAGGAAAGACACCACCGGTACGAAACATTGTACGAAACCACAACTGGCAGCATCTGACAAATCGCAATATCATATCCATGCCCGACAAATGGGAATATCCGTGGTATGCAGCATGGGATTTGGCATTTCACTGCACATCATTTGCCTACGTCGATGTTGAATTTGCCAAGCGTCAGCTATTGCTTATGCTTAAGGAAAATTACATGCACCCCAACGGCCAAATTCCGGCCTACGAATGGAACTTTGGAGATGTTAACCCTCCGGTACATGCGATGGCTGTCTGGCAAGTGTATATTACCGATAAGAAAAAGACCGGGAAAAGTGATTATGCTTTTCTTGAAAAGGCTTTTCAGAAACTGTTGCTCAATTTTACCTGGTGGGTGAACCGCAAAGACGCAGATGGCACCGATGTTTTTGAAGGCGGTTTCCTGGGACTCGATAATATTGGTGTTTTCGACCGAAGTAACATGCCCCATGGTATTAAAGATCTGCAGCAAGCTGATGCCACCAGCTGGATGGGCATGTTTTCGCTCAATATGCTGCAAATATCACTCGAGTTGGCACAACAGAATCTGGCATACGAGGAGTCAGCAGCAAAATTTTTCCGGCATTTTTTAAATATCGCCTGGGCCATGAATCATATCGGCTATAAAGAAATTCCGCTGTGGGACGATGAAGACAGCTTCTTCTACGATGTGGTTCGTCTTGAAGACGGACGTTCCGAAAAGCTTCGCGTACGTTCGCTTGTGGGGATTATCCCCTTGTTTGCCGTAGAGGTAATCCACGATAATGCTTTCCAAAATTTACGTCGTTTCAAACGTCGGGCAGTAGAGATTATCAAGTCGCGACCTGATCTGGCTTCCCTGATCTCGGATATCGAAGTCGAAAACGACAATGGAGAATATCTGTTTGCCATTATCCGTAGCGACCGGCTGGAAAAGGTTCTTTCGCGTTTACTCGACGAGGCAGAGTTCTTATCGGACTATGGCATCCGGTCACTGTCGAAGTACCACGAACAAAATCCCTATGCTTTCGAGTATAACGGAGGCCGTCATACCATTGAATACGTGCCGGGCGAAAGCTCATCCCCCATGTTTGGCGGAAACTCCAACTGGCGTGGTCCAATCTGGTTCCCCTTGAATTACCTCATTATTATTTCGCTGAAGAAATACTATAAATTTTACGGGCCAACGGTGACTTACGAATTCCCGAAAGGTTCAGGGAAGAAGCTAAACCTGAAAGAAATTGCCATGGAACTCACGAATCGCCTGCTCCGGATATTCGAAAAAAACGGTAGTGTAACCTACCACTATTTCTCCAATCATCCGGTGTATAATCAGGAGAAGGGAGCGTTCAATTACCACCAATTCTACGAATATTTCAACGGCGATACGGGTGAAGGACTGGGAGCATCTCACCAAACAGGCTGGACATCCTTAATAGCCAACCTGATTATTGAGATGAACGAGATTGACGATTGATTTCAGGGTGGAGTACAGGAATGTTTTGCCCGCAGCAGCACCAATCATTGCTCCTGCGAATGAAGCCTTTGCTGCCGTAGGATTTCATCCTTCAGCAGCAAAGGTAATGTAACTCCATTCTGTAGTTCTCAGTAAAAGACTTACGAGTCCGCATTACGGTTCAATGCGATCATAAACGTCTTTAAATCGCCAGCCTATGCTCGATTTACATGCCTTTGTCAGAAATGCCAGTTTCTATAAAAAGCTCATCATCGACGATCTGCTTTTTGTGGAATACAAGTGTATGGCCGAAGAAACAAAAGCAGGAATTTGGTCCGACACCAACTATTTTGTGTTTGTAACCAGCGGTAAAAAAATGTGGCGAAGCATTCAGCACGACTACCTGGTGCAAACCGGCGATTCCCTGTTTGTGCGCAAAGGAGCCAACCTGGTTCACCAATATTTCGACGAGCAATACTGTGCCCTGATGGTGTTCATACCCGACGATTTTATCAAGAATTTCATGAGCCGCTTTACGAGTCTCAAAACTGTTGGCAAAGGAGAACTTTCAGAGACCGACTCCGTAATTCGCATTCAACTCGACGAATGCCTGGAAGCCTATGTAAACTCACTCGGCTCTTTTCTGGAATCCCAACTGCTGCCCGACAAAAGTTTGCTGATCCATAAGTTCGAGGAATTGCTGCTGAACATTTTCACCCGCCCGCTTCACCGGGAAGTAGCTGCCTACCTGCAATCGCTCAACATGGACCAAAGCACCTTGTTGCGCCAGGTAATGGAACAAAATTATGCCTACAACCTCAAGCTGGAAGAATTTGCCAGTCTTTGCAACATGAGTCTAAGTTCATTCAAACGGGCATTTGGCGCTATATTCAGTAGTTCACCGGGTAAATGGCTCAGTCAGAAACGACTCGACCGGGCTGCCCAGCTGTTGCTAAGTACCGACAAGGCTGTTGGACAGGTTGCCTTCGAAAGTGGATTTGAAGAACCTTCGAGCTTCATCCGGGTCTTCAAACAAAAATTCAACTGCACTCCTCTGCAATACCGTACCGTGAATGCCTGAGTAAACCAATCAGTAGATCGTTTAATCTTGATTCCGGGGATTCGCCAATAATGATAAAAGTGAATTCTTCAAAACAGGGTTACCCTTCCATCCCGATAAAGTCGGGATCTCCTTTCCTGGCAAGGGAAGGCCGGGATGAGTCAATTGGATAAAAAAACATCCAAAGTTGTCGGCTTATCATGGAAACTCACCTTCAGACCAATAATAGCGTTGTGGTAAGCAAAGGAGTATTGTAACTGTATGCAAGGGTACTAAGCATCCTATGCTAAGTACCCGTAGAAACTTAGAACTTGTGCACACATGTCCTTTGGGTATCTAAGGGATCCGATCTTTTGAAAAGATCGGATCCCTCGAAACCTGGAACTTGGAACTTGGAACCTGGAACTTGGAACTCAATTAAGACCTATTGGCCTTTTTTGTCAATTTTGTGAACTGCAGGGTCTATCACCTGCCTGTTGTTTCGCTCTACCTTTGCGGTATACTTAATTATTCACCACAAAATTTCAACAAAATGGAAGCAACAGTAACAACAATCAACGGATTTAACACAGAAGGTATTCTGAACACCGTAACAGCTATTCAAGGCAATCCTGATATTGCCAAGTTCGAATTTCGCGCTACCAACAAATGGATTAGCGGAGCCCATAACCGCAGCGCAATCCAGGGATTCTACGGCGCCTGCCAGGAAGATACTTCCCGCGAAAAACCTTTTGTTTACGATGTGGACGAACCGCCTGTATTGCTGGGAAACAATAAAGGCGCTAATCCCGGCGAAGTGCTGCTGCATGGTTTACTTTCGTGCATGACCACAGCCATGGTGCTGTTAGCTGCAGGAAAAGGAATTGAAGTAGCTGCTGTTTCATCAACCATTGAAGGTGATGTGGATGTAAAAGGATTTTTGGGCATAGACCCTACTGTTCCTAAAGAATTCAGCCAGATTCGCGTGAAGTTTAACGTTGAAGGCGTAAGCGACGAAGAAAAAGAAAGCCTGCTTGCTTTTGCCAAACAGTCGCCGGTTTTCAACAGCCTGGTAAAACCAACCGATGTACAGGTGTCAGTTCAATAAACAGCACATTTCAGTACCAGAGCCGTTCTTACACCGAACAGCCCAAACATAAACCATTCGGGTTACACGAATGGTTTATGACTTTTAAATAATGCATCAACCAACCTTATTCCCTTTCATATTCACCGATCTCATCCCTATCGTCATTTATGGGAATAATTACAAATGCTCCTCCAGACATGGAAATGGTATATTCAAGTATCAATGAATTTCCTGTAAAAGCAAATCGTGTCCGGTCGGATCCAATAAGCACTAATAACGGGAAGATCGGAATAATGTAAACACCCGTCCTCGTGTAATAACAGCCATCGTCTTTTCGTTTGACTTTGAAGTCTTTTTCACCGATTATTGAATCGCTGGTTAATAGCCAGGCATGCAGTCGGTCTTCTTCGGTCAATGAAAAGCCTACATATAAACTATCTTTGCGGGAACAAGCTTTAAACTCTTTTCGAGGGACACTTTTTTTGAAATAGATCAATTCCGAAATCTTTTTATGTACCGGTGAATCAGGAATCGGATCGTTTTTATATAGCCCGTTTATACTACTTGTACCGTTGAAGCCTTCAGGTAACGGACTAAATGATGCGCAACTTGTTATCAACACCACAACAAGCAAACGTAATACTTGATTCAGCATTTTGGTTACCATCATCTTTAACGCTTAGAAATTTATTTTGAAGTAAATAGAGCATTCCAGCAAATGATATCAACACAAAACCAAGCTCACTCTGTATACGTTAATCCATCGGTTTAGATTGTATTGAATGACAAGTTCCACTAATAAAACCGTATTCCTACAATACGATCCGGATAAGCAAAATAGAAAAGACCAGTTTCGAAAATCCCGACAAACAGTGGCGGTCCGGTTATTTCAGCTGGTGTATTTTCTTGTAAATAAACCACGAAAAATACTGGTCGTACTTGTGTTGTAAATCTTCACGTTTCCAATCTTCCCCGGTAATCATTCCCCGGCATTGCGCACTTCCACAGTTACATTGCAATTCATAATCACCCGCAATTGCCATGGCATAGTCCAGGCATAATTCCTCTCCTGCTTTGATATCCCGCATGGCTACATAATTGACCTGTCCATCCATCCCGATATTGGGATCGCACGAATGATTGATAAAGATGACGATATCCTCAATCTCATCCTTCGTTTTCGGACAGAGGTAAAACTCATCCGAAATCTGAAGGCTAAAATCTCCCAGATCCCGATCCAGTTGATACGCTTCTTGTTTGCCAACAATATGGCCGTTCTTGATCGCCACAATCTCTCCTTTAGCGATCTTTTCATTAGCAAAAAAGCCTTTTCCGCCTTTGTCACTCACCTTCACAATAGTCTTTGGTGAGCAATAAGTTTTTAATTGATTCATTTTAGTTTTTTGTTTTGTCTGGTTCAATGATCCTCATCTACCTCGCTGGATCGGAT
>NZ_JBZQJF010000126.1:0-2422 GCF_059905295.1 Mangrovibacterium sp. | reverse complement strand
GATCATTTAAAAGTGGGCCAAGAAATTTTTCTTACACGTCCGGCTACCGAAGAATGGATAGAGCTATTGGGCATGAAGGAATTTGGAGGCGAGTCAGGTTGGCTAGGTTGGCGGGCCGGATATCATAATTCAACATGGGATAGAACCATTACCAACATCGAAGGCAATAAGGTAACGATTGATGTCCCGATTACAACTGCTCTCGATCAGAAGTATGGGGGAGCTTACCTTCATACTGCAAGTTGGGAAAACAGAATTCAGAATATTGGAATTGAAAACCTGAGCTTGGTTTCAACTTATAATGCCGAAAATCCGAAAGACGAAGAACATTGCTGGAATGCAATATCTTTTGAGAATGCCGCTAACTGCTGGGTTCGTCAGGTAACGTTTCAGCACTTTGCCGGATCAGCGGTTGCGGTGTACGAGTCGGCCGCCAAAGTAACCGTTGAAGATTGCCTGAACCTGGAGCCGGTTTCGGAAATAGCGGCCTACCGCCGTAATGCATTTTATGTAGGAGGTCAGGAAACCCTGGTGTTGCGCTGTTATGCCGAATATGGATGGCACGATTTTTCAACCGGATTTTTTGCAGCCGGCCCCAATGCCTTTGTGCAGTGCCAGTCGTACCTACCCAATAATTTTAGCGGTGCAGCCGATAGTTGGGCTTCGGGTGTGTTGTTCGATATTGTTAATGTCGATGGTCAGAAGCTTTGCTTTACTAACCGCGGGCAAGATGCACAGGGAGCCGGATGGACTGCTGCCAACTCGATGTTTTGGCAATGTTCAGCTGCTAAAATTGAAAATTTTGCACCTCCCGGAACTCAAAATTGGGCTTACGGTGCCTGGGCACAATTTGCAGGCAACGGCTATTGGTACGAGGCCAATAGCCATGTAAACCCACGCAGCCTTTTTTATAAGCAGTTGCAGGAACGGCTCAACGACCCAACTCTGGGCGAAGGACAAGTCATTACCTATACAATTGAAGATGCCGGAAATCCAACACCCGAAGAGGCAACCCGAATTGCTAAATATTTAGAGGCAAATCATCCGCTTTCGGTTAGAGAATTTATTCTGAAAGCTCCTGAACGCAATCCGATTCAAACGAATCTTGCTATTGGGAAAATCGCTACAGTTGAAAAGCAAAAGGACAATAAGAAGGTCGAAGATAAAACAGTGGTATCCATCAAAGATGGTTGGATTGTTGCTAATGGAGTAGTCATTACCGGGCAAAGAGCTACTGCTCCCTGGTGGAACCTAAAGATGCGTCCCCGCGAAATCGGGCGTGCAAAAATTGCGGTCACCCGTTATGTTCCCGGACGCGAAGGAAAAGGCTTTACCGATCGTTTAAAGGAGGTCATTGACGACATGGATGAGCACAATCAGGCTGTGTACGAACAAAACTATGCTTTGTGGTACGAGCGTCGTCGCGACGATCACGAACGTATTCGCAGGATGGATGGCGATGTTTGGGCTCCTTTCTATGAACTTCCGTTTGAACGTTCCGGGCAAGGATTAGCGTGGGATGGTTTGAGTAAATACGATTTAACCAAATACAATCTTTGGTATTGGAACCGCTTAAAAGAATTTGCCGATTTGGCCGAACAAAATTCGAAAGTATTAATTCATCAAAACTATTTTCAACACAATATTTTGGAAGCTGGTGCCCATTGGGTGGACTCACCCTGGCGTACCGTGAATAATATTAATAACACGGGGTTTCCTGAGCCACCGTTATTTGCAGGCGATAAGCGAATATTTATTGCAGATGAGTTTTACGATATTACGAATCCGGTTCGGCGGGAGCTGCATAAAAAATACATTCGACAGTGTTTGAATAACTTCAAGGATAACAGTTGCGTTATTCAAACAACAAGTGAAGAATTTACGGGGCCGCTTCATTTTGTCGAGTTCTGGTTAGATGTTGTTTCCGAGTGGGAACAGGAAACCGGCAGACATCCTCTTATTGCGTTAAGTACAACCAAAGATGTTCAGGACGCTATTCTGGCCGATCCGATTCGCTCAAAAATTGTCGATATCATTGATATTCGTTACTGGAGTTCACGTGCCGATGGATCGGTTTATGCGCCTGTTGGTGGAGCAAATTTAGCTCCCCGTCAATTTGCTCGCCTCGAAAATAAAGGCCCTCAATCAGTGCAGCAGGTTTACAACGATGTGCTTACTTATAAGAAAGCTTTCCCCGAGAAGGCAGTTCTATATTCGTTTAATCAATCGGATAAGTTGGCCTGGGCTATCTTCATGGCCGGTGGCTCACTCGCAGGCATTCCTGTGATTCAGGTGGACGGATTTCTTTCGGCAGCTTCAAAAATGTCGGCTACCGACACGAACAAAGAAGGTGTTTACAGACTAGCTGATGTTGATGGAGGAAGCATTTTCTACCTGGATGAAAAATGTCCTGAATATAGTT
>NZ_JBZQJF010000125.1:0-5735 GCF_059905295.1 Mangrovibacterium sp. | reverse complement strand
ATCAACAAGCAGCTGGATCGTAATCCGAATGCGGCCTTGTATTTTAAAAAGGGACTCGTTGCTGAAAAGCTAATGAATTACGATTTAGCTATTGAGACCTTGGGGAAAGCTTGTACTCTGGAGCCGGAAAATGTCAGCTATTGGGAAGAATTAGCTGATGCTCATTCCGCTCTGGGAAATTATTTGAACTCAGTTACTTATTTGAAAAAAGCACTCAGTGTTGACTCCGACAATGTTCAACTTAAAGGAAAGCTTGCGCAAAGCTATATTAATTTGAAAGCATATCCGGAGGCCTTTCACTGTTATGAGGAAATTTGGAGTGTAGATTCGACCAATACGTTTTATAACCGCTATTACGCTTACGCTGCCTATCGGACAGGGAAAAGTGATTTGGCGATCAAACTGTATGAACAATTGGCTGCTTCAGGCTCTCGGGATTTGAATACCTGGCTGAATTTGTCGACGATTTACGCGCAGAAGAAACGAATGGAGGCGGCAGTGGCAACTTGCGATCGGGGACTTAATCTATTCCCCCAGAATCCAACCTTGTTGCTTAAAAAAGCCGATAATTATTTTCTTTTCAGAGAATACAGCAAAGCTCGTTTGTCCTACGAAAATTACTTGGCTACAGGTGACTCGACGCTCGAAGTATTGAAGAATTATGGTATTAGCTTGTATTTTGATAAAGAAGAAGAGAAATCTATTTCAATGCTCGAACCTTGTTATGAAGCTAATGTAAACGACCCGATCGTGAATTTTTACCTGGGAGCATGTTATAAGAAATTAAAACAGTTTGATGAAAGTGCCGGATTTCTGGAATTGGCTATTGAAACAGCAACTCCATCTTATTTGGCAGATATTTATCAGCATTTGGGACAGGTTTATGGTCTGTTGCGAAAATTTGAAGAAGCAATTGGAGCTTACCAAAAGGCCTTGGAGATCGATCCAACAAAAGGAGAGCTTTATTTCGATATTGCTTCAACTTACGAGGAATTCAATGCGAACAAAGTTGTTGCCCTTCAATATTACCGCGAATATATTAAGACGGTAGGTGAAGAAGGTACCAATATCGATTATGCGCTCTCAAGGATTGATAAAATTAAAGAAGAATTGTTTTTCGAAGAGTAAACATCAGGCATCGGCAATTAGCATAAATGCTTCCTGACGAAGGATGTTGGGAAGTTGAAGTTTACGTCGTTCAATGCTGAGGAGCCACATGCGAATTTCGTCACCTTTTAGGGTGTAGAGTACATCCCGAAATTCTTCAATCTGTTCATCATCATATTGCTCCGACGTGATTCCCTGAAAACGATCCAGTTCTTCATCTTCGAAGTAGATAATTTCTTCCGGATTTTGCAGCATTTCTTCGAACTCACAAACTTCGTGGGCTCCGCAACAATCCATCGGTATTTCTACTTGTTGTTCTTCTTCCTTCGAATCCGGCTTTTGCTTTTTAAATTTGTTTGATACCCAGGTTGCCAACGCAACAACAGCAACAACAGCAATAAAAATTCCAATTAAAATATCCATTACAATAAAAACTTTTCCCTGATGACAA
This sequence comes from Mangrovibacterium sp., assembly GCF_059905295.1. Classification (NCBI taxonomy): domain Bacteria; kingdom Pseudomonadati; phylum Bacteroidota; class Bacteroidia; order Marinilabiliales; family Prolixibacteraceae; genus Mangrovibacterium; species Mangrovibacterium sp. The sequence goes on along the minus strand of NZ_JBZQJF010000125.1, from coordinate 4,177 downwards.
CAAACTGAATGAAGAATTGATTAATCAATCATCATTTTTTTCGGCTTCAAATTTAGTTGTAAAAAATAGAAATTATCTGGTTTTGGGTCATTTGTTAATTAATAGCAAAGTTCGATTTTCCTTGCTTCCTTTCGCATTCCCTTTTTTTGATTAAGCTGAGCCCCAATGTGAGGAGTGAATTCGGTGTTCATTGTTTAAAGCTTAATTGAAGGATTTAAACAAACAACCTATTTGTCTGTTTTAGAAACATTGAAAACAAGAAAGGGAACAGATTATGAAAGTAAATGGATTTGTAAAATCAAGCTCTGTTTCAAAAAACGGGCGTAATCATATACCTCAGGTCAATAACAGTGCGACTGTTGATCTAATTGGTGATAATCATATTGGTACCTCGATAGATACTCCTTTGCGTGCTGATGCTTTTGAGAAAAGCGATGATGAGAAAATGGCGATTATTGAAGATCGCTTTCGTGATATTATGGAAACGCTTGGATTGGATCTTACGGATGATAGTTTGAGCGGAACCCCTCATCGGGTTGCAAAAATGTACGTTCAGGAAATATTCAACGGGCTTAATCCGGAGAATAAACCTAAAATCTCGGTTTTCGAAAATAAATTTAATTACGGCGAGATGTTGGTTGAACGAAATATAAACCTGAATTCAACTTGTGAGCATCATTTCTTACCCATTGTTGGTAAAGCTCATGTTGCTTATGTTGCCAGTGGGCAGGTAATCGGATTATCGAAAATTAATCGGATTGTTGATTATTATGCTCGTCGGCCACAGGTTCAGGAACGTTTGACGGTGCAGATAGCCAATGAGCTAAAAAGGATTTTAAATACCGAAGATGTGGCTGTTGTAATTGATGCGAAACATATGTGTGTGTCTTCTCGCGGTATTGAAGATGAAAGCAGTTCGACGGTTACGGCTGAATATAGCGGTGTATTTAAAGATAAAGAACGAAAAGATGAGTTTTTACGATATGTATCAATAGGAAAGTAGAAGATTGCAATTTATGGGAAAACAAGGCTGTCTGATCGTATTTGATCCGGGCAGCCTTTTTTAATATTCAGCTTTTTCATAATTTCTATGGAGTGGGGAATGCAGCATTAGGTACTAACCGGGATCCCTCTAAAAACAGCAAGAGCTGCCTAAAATGAAGACAGCTCTTGACCGAATTTATTTATTCAAAAAATGAACTTTACATGTTCGTATCTTTCAAAATCACATCGTGCGCACCACCTTCCACGATACTGGTCGCTGATACCAACGTGATTTTAGCCGTATCTTTCAATTGAGGAATGGCGATAGAACCACAGCTACACATGGTTGATTTAATTTTCCCCAAAGTAATGTCGAGGTTATCTTTCAACTTACCAGCATAAGGAACATAGCTGTCCACACCTTCTTCGAATTTCAGATTTTCGGAACCACCCATATCGTAACGTTGCCAGTTACGGGCACGGTTCGAACCTTCGCCCCAGTATTCTTTTACGTAACGGTTGTTCACCATCAGTTTACGAGTCGGGCTTTCGTCGAAACGGGCAAAGTAGCGTCCCATCATCAGGAAGTCGGCTCCCATAGCCAAGGCCAGCACCATATGGTAATCCTGAACGATACCGCCATCAGAGCAAATCGGGATATAACGACCGTTCTTCTCGAAATATTCATCGCGGGCCGAAGCAACTTCAATAACCGATGTTGCCTGTCCACGGCCAATACCTTTTTGTTCGCGGGTAATACAAATTGATCCACCACCGATACCAACTTTAATGAAATCAGCTCCGGCTTCGGCCAGGTACAGGAAGCCTTCGGTGTCAACAACATTACCGGCACCAATATAAACGTTGCTATATTCTTTTTTGACCCACTCAACAGCTTCTTTCTGCCATTCGGAGAATCCGTCAGACGAGTCAACACAAAGTACATCAACACCTGCTTCAACAAGGGCCGGAACACGTTCTTTGTAATCACGGCTGTTAATACCTGCGCCTACCAGCAGCTTTTTGCTGTCGTCGTGTAATTCTTGCGGGTGTTCTTTGTGACTTTCGTAGTCTTTACGGAATACGAAAAAGTGGAAGTTTTGATCTTCATCAACAATGGGTAAGCTGTTCAGCTTATTATCCCAGATAATATTGTTTGCTTCGTTCAAACTAATTCCCAGTTTCCCGGTAATTAACTTATCAAACGGAGTCATGAAATCTTTAATTTTTTTATCCAGCGAGTCGCGGCTGGGACGATAATCACGGCTGGTAACAATTCCCATTAATTTACCATGTTCGCTACCATCTTCTGTAATGGCAATATTCCCGTGGCCTGTTTTTGCTTTTAAGTCCAGCACATCTTTCAGTGTGTGCTCAGGGGTCAGGTTTGAATCACTTTCAACAAAACCAGCTTTGAATTTCTTGACTTTACGAACCATTTCGGCTTGTGTCTCAATAGACTGAGAACCGAAGATGAAAGAAAGTCCGCCATTACGAGCCAATGAAATTGCCATGTTATGGTCGGAAACCGACTGCATAATTGCAGAAACAAACGGAATATTCAACTCCAATGCAGGTTTTTCGCCTTTGTTATAGGCTACCAAGGGAGTTTTTAACGTTACATTTGCAGGATTACAGCTTTTGTCGGTCAGACCAGGGATAAGCAGGTATTCACTAAAGGTTCTTGAAACTTCATTCGAATATTTTGCCATTTTATGCCAGCTTTTTGAGTTAAAAAATTGCGCAAAACTACAATTAATTTTTGGAATTCTGGGCAATGTACGACCAAAGATAAAATTTTTATTTAAGATGCTTAATTGCCAGGGGCTATTCAAATTTTGTAAGTCGTATTTTAATAGTTTTTTTTCGCAGAAAAAAGACCACCTCTCCAAAGAGAAGCGGTCTTTAAATTATGTCTGTTAATGAGAAACGTTGTTCTTACACATCGTAAGTTGTTGAGGCAGTATCGCCACCACGGCCGGTCCAGTTGGTATGGAAGAACTGACCACGTGGTTTGTCAATACGCTCGTAAGTGTGTGCTCCAAAGTAGTCGCGTTGTGCTTGCAACAAGTTTGCAGGAAGACGTTCGCTACGGAAGCCATCAAAATAACACAATGCTGAAGTTAATGCAGGTACAGGTATACCGTTACTCAGTGCCGTAGCACATACACGACGCCATCCGGCTTGAGCTGCTTCAACTTTCTCTTTGAAGTAAGGAGCAAGCAGTAAGTTTGGTAATTCCGGATTTACATCGAAAGCTTTTTTGATATCAGCTAAGAAGGCAGAACGAATAATACATCCACCACGCCACATGAGTGCAATACCACCGTAGTTCAGGTTCCATTTGTATTCGTTAGCTGCTTCCATCATTAGGTTATAACCTTGGGCATACGAAATGATTTTGGCTCCAAATAAAGCCATTTTCAGGTCTTCAATCATTTGAGCTTTATCTCCGGTAAATTCTGGTTTTGGTCCGTTGATTACTTTCGATGCTTCTACACGCAGGTCTTTTTGTGCTGACAAACAACGAGAGAATACTGACTCGCCGATCAGAGTTAAAGGAATACCTAAATCCAATGCGGTTACACCAGTCCATTTCCCTGTACCTTTTTGACCGGCAGTATCCAGAATTTTTTCAACCAAAGGCTCACCGTCTTCATCTTTAAAGGCCAGGATGTCGCGGGTGATCTCAGTCAGGTAAGAATCCAGCTCTTCAGTATTCCATTTTTTGAATACTTCGTGCATCTCATCGGCGCTCATACCCATCAAATCTTTCATGACCTGGTAAGCTTCGTTGATGATTTGCATATCGCCGTATTCAATACCATTGTGTACCATTTTTACGAAGTGGCCGGCACCATCTTCACCAACCCAGTCACAACAAGGAGAACCATCTTCAACTTTTGCAGCTACTGATTGGAAAATATCTTTTACAGCAGTCCATGCTGCCGGACTACCACCAGGCATCATTGACGGGCCTTTCAGTGCACCTTCTTCACCACCCGAAACGCCGGTTCCGATGAATAATAAACCTTTGCTTTCAACATATTTCGTGCGACGAATTGAATCAGGGAAGTGTGAGTTACCACCATCGATGATGATGTCACCCGGTTCTAAATGAGGAATTAATAATTCGATGAAATCGTCAACCGGTTGACCGGCTTTTACCAGCATCATTACTTTGCGTGGTTTT
>NZ_JBZQJF010000124.1:0-11960 GCF_059905295.1 Mangrovibacterium sp. | reverse complement strand
TAAAAATCAGCCTTGCGTTTTCTGTTTCGTCTTTGGGGCAAGCCAAAGATGAAAACCCGCCTGGTAAGGCTAGCGGAAATTTATTGGAGCAGAATCGATCCTCTTCAACGCATCTTGAAAAAGACTTTCACAAAAAATGACGGACACTTTCAGAAAAAAGCCACCCCGGAAACCAACCGGGGATTAGCTCACCAGTCTGCTTAGCCTGCTCAATCCCATCAAAAATAAACGTTGGGCTTTCCTTCACTAACGACATACCTGTTTGGGTTTAAGGGGAAAAAGCTTCCTTGCTTATTCTACAGCGTCAGGCTTCTTCGCATCCATTCCAGCAATTAACTTCAGAATACACTTTCGACAAAGGCAACGGTCAAAAGTAGCACCGATAAAATCCTGCACTTGTTCCGGGATTTTCAAATCGGCGCATTCACAATTTAAATCACCGTAGCAATTCAAATCGGCGCCACAATTATCGCAAGTTTGCGCTTCGTAGTTATTCATTCTAAATCTGCTTTCGCTTAGTAAACGTCGAATTCGGCCTTGAGTTCAAAAACAGGGCACAAAAAAGCCCACCGCAAAATTGCAATGGGCTTCCATTAGTTTATGAAACACTTATTTATCGAATTGATTGCTGCTATAATAGGCCATATCCCATTCAATTTTACCATCCTTGTTAAATGAGTGTGATAGCATCATTGGGGCATCAATCTTTCTCCCGTCTTCTTTCATCGTAGTATGCATAATCCACCAGCTATAGACGGTATAGCCATCATTTTTCGCATAATAAATACAGTCCGGATAACCAACCTGCTCGAGATGGATTTCTCCGGTTTTATCAAAGAGATCCTGCCATCCTTTAGCGACCTCATCCCAACTCATACTTTTGCGCCACTTCATCGTTGAATTTCTAAATCGGGCATCGTCGGCAAAAAAAGTCTTCAAAGTTTCCAAATCCTTATCCGCAAAGGCATTCACAGCTTTACGAACAGCAATAATGTAAGGATGCTGAATGTATACCGTTCCATTCTCGATCGTACCACCACTGGTATTGATCTCCTCGAAAACATCGTTATTGAAATATTGATGGAGCGACTCAATTTTGCCGTCATCATCAAAATGGTATAGATTATGAAGCCTCAGGTGAAGATTAATTCCCGACTTAATATGTCGGCCTGTTAAAAGCAGCCAATCCTGAACCCACAAACCGCCTTTATCATACTGAATAGCATCAGCATAAGCAGGAGTATCCGTAACTGCTTTCAGGTTTTCAAATTCTTTCGCCCACCAATCGAGGCCTTTCGCCATCCGCTCTTTGGGGGAGCGCCAAAAATTTCCGTTTCGACTAATCGCTACGGTATCAGCCAACAAAGAAAGATATGCTTCTTTGTCTCCTGAAGTAAAGGCTTCCCAAAATTGATTTACTTTTTGTAATGCCGGATGTTCGATGTAAACTGTACCGTTCTTCTTCTGTGCCATGCTGCCCAAAACAAGAGCCAACAAGACAATCAATGCAGATAATTTTTTCATACAAACGTTTTTGGTGAATATTGGAAATCGTATGACGTACTAAACTGCTTACGAAGGCAACCCTAAAATGTTAAGCTAATAGTTTGTAATTCAAACAAATAAACATCAACAAAAACAAATAGAATGATATTTTTTAGTTAATTAGAATTTTAAAATAAAAACAATCAACCTCTCTAATACAAGCAGAAAAACTTTTCCAGCCGTCCATTTTAGAAGGATTTGAAAAATTAAGATGATTCAACAGGAAATGATTGTTATGATTGTAATAAAGGACAAGATAGTCTTAATTATTTTTTTTATTTTCTCTAAAATTAAGATGATCAAACAGAAAACTCAGTCATAAAAAAGACGAAGGCCTCCGATTGGAGGCCTTCGTCTTTTATCATTAAGTGGCGATTATTTCATGCGTTTTTTCATCTGTTCCGCTTTATCGTCTTTGTATTGCTTTTTATACAATTTATAAAGCGAAGAAATCAACAACTGATCTTGAGGATATTCAGCAAGTGATTCTTCCATAATAACGCGGGCATCCTCATAACCTTTATTAATTTCAGCTAAGCGCTCGCGAGTTCCTACGTACGATTCCAGATTGGCTTTATTGGCTTTCTTAGCTGCTTCGTAACGACTTACTTCTGCTTCATTTTCAGCATCGGTTTTCTCAAACATGGTTACACCAAGCATCTTTTTCGACCGCTTATCTCCGGGAAACTGCTCTTGCATACTTTGAAAAACAGCAATTGCATCGTCGTACTTTTTGATTCGTTCCAGACTAAAGCCATACAAATACATGTAATTCTTTTTGCCCGGAAAGGCATCATTTACGGTTTTAAAGCTTTCTACGGCTTTAGCGTATTGCCCTGTGTTGAAATATAGATAAGCCAGCTTCTTATCAAATTCAATCGACTCTTCCGGAGCGACTTCTTTACCTTTCAAAAGGATTTCTTCTGCTTTTTTCGGATCTTTCAACCCATAATAAGTATCGGCTAACAAACGAGCTGTACGCCCGTAGTTATAATTCACAGCCAGTGCTTCTTCCAGCAACGGTTTTGCTTTATCAAACTGATCCAGTTTTGCGTAGTTCATTCCTGCACGGTAAACGCAGGTTGTATCCAGAACATTTTGGGCTTTATAGGCTGCATGTGCTTCTTCGAACAAACGAGCAGCATCAGCATATTGTTCCTGCGATTCGGCACTAATGGCATCACTTTTTAATACATCGGCATTCTGCGCCATGCCGCAGACCGCTATCAATAAAAGACAAATAGTAGATAGAATAGTTTTTTTCATTGTTTAATCTAATTATGAAATCGAGTTAGTAGATAATAGTGCCGCAAGATACTCCATTTTTGTCAGTTATGGAAAACTTCCCTGTTTCAATCCAATCCATTATAAGCATTCAACCGCCTTGGATATTTCCAGAGAATACCCAATCGGTTCAAATACAAACAGACACAAGGCACTAAATATCAGCATCTAAAAACGACAATGTATTATTCCTGGGATTTTTTAAAAGCTGCGCTCTATTTAATCGTTCCTCATAGAATCAGAACCCAAATTTTTCCTCAATATCCTTGAACAGAGGAATCGACAAGCTAAACATGATTCGCCACCGATTCCAACTGACGCTGGTATTACTTTCGTAGTTTCCGGTTTGGGTGAGAACCGGAAATTCAATTGGCCGTGAAAAGCTGGATTTTGTCCCCGAATGTGAGAGCCCTAAGGAGACCGAAGTGCCTTTCAAATTCAACTGAAAGCCACCTCCCAAGTGAAAATAATTGGAACGAATCGGGTTCAGTTCAAACTCACTTTCTCCATCGCCCACTTTCTTCAAACTATTAAAATCAGTAAAGAAACTGGCAAAAGATTTCAACGCATTCGAGATGTACATTTCTACCCCAACTCCACAGTTAATAATACTTTTATGTTGGTCGTACAAGCCAAAGTTCAACGTTTCGCCAGTCGTTTGAATTTGAAAATCCTCAGGATTTAAAATCTGGTAGCTCGATACGGCACTATACCATTCGGTACCAAAATGAATTGTACTTTTAGCAAAATGGTGCGAAATGCCCAGGCCAACAGCCCAAGGAGAATGATACTCCACAGCAATACCTCGTTGAGAGTTATAACCGAAGATATCCGTCGTACCCACCATATCATTCAGTCCTGCGGAATAGTTTTGATAGGTATAATTGCCCTTCCCTCCCATTTTCACAACAGGAGTGAGTACTGTAAGCCCCAGGCTGCCCTTTCGGTAGCGATAAGCAATACCGGCTTTCCAGAGCAAACCATTGAATTTAAAATCAGCATGATTGTTGTAGCTGTAGCTTGCTGTTGCATTGGTTGTTTCAACCATTGCAGCCATCTCGGAGCTTCGGCCTTTTTCGGATTCCAGGTGCATATAGGTAGCCGTAAGCCCTACGCTCAGCTTTTCATTTACTGGGTACGACCAGCTCAGACAAGTCCAGGTATTCCTCAACTTATCCTGAAGGGTCAACGATGCATTAAAATATTCCTTTCCCGGTGTTGAACTAAACAGATCCTGGTAATAGTTATCCTCCAGATCAATCTTAATGTCGGCATCATTCTTAACCAAAACAGCCCAGGCAAAGGTATGCTTCTTCAAAAAAGGCAAAGTAAAAACACCAGCAGTAAGGTTCGGAACAGCCCGAAGAGCAAACTTTTTATACCCTTTATCTCCGACCAACCCTTTTACCCGAAATGAATTGATTTCATATATATTCCCGCTATAGAGAAACACTTTTTGTTCAATTTGGGAGAGCCTTCCGGGGTTATAATACACGGCCCCCAAATCGTCGACACTACCAATGACGGAACCGCCCAAAAACATGGAACCCGAGCCAAATTGTTGCGTCCACTGGTGACCATCCTGAGCAAAGGATTCCAACGTAAAAAATGATAGTGCAATACCCACCAATAATTTCTTTTTATTGCTAATCAATCTTTTCATCTAATAGCTATGTAACTCGTATTTTTCTTCAACTGATTTCTCGTTTCGGATAAACGGCATACTTATTCCCACCTGAAAGACAGTGAGTTTTGACTGGCTCTCCCGATAACCGGAATCAAACATGGGACTTATCCCCGGACAATAACGAGCAAACAGATTCATATTAGCTTCCGATTTCGATTTCCGGTTACGAATACTGATCCAGTAACCAAGTTCGACCGGAAAGGAAAAATTAATTTTATTGAAATAGTTCTGAATATCGACTCTAAAATCAGCATCAGCCCCATCAGTATAGGTCCCTTGGCTAACTTGGTGTGCGGAACTTAAAAAACTTATTTGCGGACCGGCAGCCACAAACATATGAGGTGAAAACGAGTACCGAACCATTAATGGAAACTCCAGATAATTTAGTTTTAAATTCGTCCTTTTTGCTGCAAAATCCGATGGAAGAGCAACTAGCGGAATCGTATTCCGGGTTCCCTTCTGAGAAAGCGGTCGAAATTGGGGGTTCAATTGCCAATGGTCTCCTAATTTTACATGTAAGCCCAGACCAAAATTTACGCCTCCCAAAATACTTCCTTCTTCCAGCTGGCTGATATTCGAAAAATTGAGGGCCCCGTCCACACTCAGATGAAGTTCTTCGGAGGCCAACTTATCCCCAAACAACAAAAGCAAAACTGCCACCTGACCAGAACTAATGCTGCACAATACGAATTGCAACAACACCGTGAACACAAGTTTTAACACAAGACCGTAATCTTTCTGAAACATATTTAAAATATTTATAATTTCACAATGCAATTGCGACTTTAATAACCAACACAAACTAATCAGCCAACAATACCAAAGTATTTGATTAAAAGTACGGAATTAGGAGCTCAACCCAAAACAGGAAGATTGATTATCAACTTTTCTATATTGATAATCGTCTGATAAATTTCAATTTCTATAAATACAACGTACCTTTGATAAAATGATAAATTTTTAATCTGTCAAACTATGAAAAAGCAACTCATCCCGGTATTTATAACACTCTTCCTATTATTAGGCTGCTCCAGCTCTCAGCAAATTACCAGCACCTGGGTAAAGGAAGATAGTGCTGGTAAAGGCCCCTTTGAATCAATTTTTGTGGCCGCCTTAATTCCGAATGAAACCCAACGTGCAGCTGTTGAAGACAAGATGGCTGAAGCTTTGAAGAAACGAGGTCATAAGGTAGAAACAAGCACCAACCTGTTTCCCAAAGGTCAGGCAATGACCAAAGATGAACGGATTAAAATGATTAAGGACTCGGGCTGTGATGGAATTTTAACCATATCCATTCTGGATGTTAAAACAGAATCGAGATATATTAAAGGAAGTGACCCTGCCTATTTACCGCCCTACCGGTTTCGGTTCTACGATAGCTATTCATCCTATTATTCTTACCGTAATGCGCAGATCTCCACACCTGGATATGTTGAGAAACAAACAACCTATTTCTTCGAAACCAACTTTTACGACACTGCAAGCGAAAACCTTCTTTGGTCAATCCAGTCTTCAGCTTTTCAACCAAGCAATATCGAAAATTGGTTCGACGGATATAAGCCGGTTATCATTAAGGAGTTGAAAAAAGAAGGTCTTCTGAAGATGTAGATACGAATTGATTGCTACTGCAACCTATAAGCTCAATCCTACGTTTTTAAAGTTTGTTACCATTCAAATAAGTTATGAATATCATGAAAAAACACATTTTGCTCATAACACTGTTGTTCCTTGCATTCGCAGTAAATGCACAGGAGCAAAAACAGAAAAGCCGGAAAGAAATAAAGGCCGAACGAGAGGCCAAATTAATCGAGCAAACCAAACAATTAATTGAAAGTAAAACATTCCGGTTTACTCCTGACCGGGCTTATCCGACCAAGGGACGATCAATTTCGATTACGAATTTCGATGTTCTCCTTAAAAGTGATACCATCGTATCTTATTTACCATACTATGGCAGGGCTTATGTCGCCGAATACGGTTCAACAAGCTCTCCATTCGACTTTACGGCTCCTGTTAAAGATTTAGAGGAAACAACGACAAAACAAGGAGCACAGGTAATAAAACTGAAGGTTGAAAATGGAAATGATCAAATAACTTACCGATTCGAAATTTTCAAGACCGGATCAACCTCCCTCGACGTAATCAGCACGAACAGGCAATCAATATCGTTCTCTGGTTACATTGAAAAACCGGAAGACAAGTAAACCAGACTTGCGATTTATGGAAGAAGAGTAGCTGTTGCCTGTAAAATACGGCCAACAGCTACTTTTTTAGTTTACAAGCCACTCGAAATAGTCAGGTCAACAGCACAATACCCTCTGAAAAAAACATTATATTTAGTCGAAACCAATTCAACTTTAAAGTCGTAACTCAAACTTACAAATTCAGAAACCAATCAGCTATGTTAAGTAAATATCTTGTTATACTACTCCTTTTAGGAAGTAGTCTGGCAGGGGCAGCTCAAAGTCAACAACCCGACTCCTTAGCAAACCCAAAGCAGAAAAAAGAAAAGAAAGCAGACTTAACAGTCATGCCTTTTCTAAGCTACAACCGAAATCTCGAATATATGTTTGGGGTAGTTCCAATGGCCATGTACCGTCTCAACGCGACCGACACCGTTTCTCCCAAATCACTATCGGGCATCGTCCCAATTATCACCTCTAACGGATCAAAGTTCATTGGTTTTTTCAATCGATTCCATCTTGCCGAAGATACCTGGCGAATTGTTTTCTTCGGAGGGACTGGCGATCTGTGCTCCCAGTTTTTCATAGAGGATGCAGGGTCTCCGGGGCAATTTATCGACTATCTCACCAATTCGTCAATTATCACTCTTGGCTTTAAACGAAAATTAGTCCAGCAATTGTACGGAGGGATGTCGTATACCTATGCTCATCACAAAACGAGCTACGAAGATCCAAACATGTCAAACTCGGATACCAAAACCAATAGCATATCATTCGACATGTTATGGGACACGAAAGATGCGGCTTACTATCCCACATCGGGTAAGTTAGTGAAACTCAAATGGAATGTTTTCCCAAAATTTATGGGGAACGATGTTAAGGCTAATAAGATAACCACCGAATTCAATGAATACTTCCCGGCACGGGCAGGTCGGGATGTTATTGCTGCTCGTTTTTCAGGCATATTTGGGCTAGGCGACATCGCTTTTGAGCAGCAGGTAACCATTGGAGGAAACGACATTCGTGGTTATTCTGAAGGAAAGTATCGCGGCGATGGATTAATGGCAGTACAGGGCGAATACCGGTATAACTTTGAAAACCGAATGGGAGTTGTTGGCTTTGCCGGACTGGCAACCTTGTATGGTTCCGACACCAAGAGTTTCAACTGGGATCTTTACCCCGGAGCAGGTGTAGGCTATCGATATCAGGCTTTTAAAGCAACTAAGTTTAATATTGGACTTGATGCCGCTCTCGGCAAAGACGACTGGGGAATTTATTTCAGAATTGGTGAAGCTTTCTAGTTCAACTTCAAGGACTAAAACAGTCTCATCCGTTGTCCGGAAATCAAAGACAATAAACTTTTCTCCAGTACACTAAAATTCAGTCCTTAGAAATAACGAGGTGAAACATATTTGCGCCGCCCGAAATTGAGCACATAGTTCAATAATAGCTCATGTGTTCCCTTATTAAAAGAATTTAAATCGGAGGCTGTAACATCATAGGCATAACCAACTCGAAATTGCTTGGTTACAAACACCTGTGCAAGAGCCCCAACGGCATCACCAATTCTCCAATTGGCTCCGACCCATAAACGATCATAAAATAAAAAATGAGCGGATAAGTCAACTGATATGGGAGAATTAGGAACCATCTTGCCCAATACATAAGGCTTAAACTTCACATCGTCGCTTAAGTCGAAAACATAACCGGCCATCACAAAAAAGTGCATTTCCTCTTTACTTGCAATTTGCGAAGAATAGCTTTTGTCATTAATCTGGTTCTGAATCAGCTTAGGTATGGACAAACCTGCAAAAAAACGTTGATTGTAATAAAATGCACCAAGTCCGAAGTTGGGTAAAAACCGCCGTGTAACATCCTCAATCAGGATTGGATCTTCGGCATCATTAACTTTCAAGATCCCGTAATCTGTACTAAAAAAGTTAACGCCTGCCTTTAAGCCTAAAGAAAGATAACTGCGATAGGCCACCTGAAACTTAAACGCATAATCGAAATAAGCTCCAGTCTGCGTAATCGGACCAATCTTGTCAGACAAAACAGTAAAACCAATACCCGTGTATAGCGTTTTTAACGGAAGCATTGCCGACAATGACTTGGTGACCGGAGCTCCATCAATTCCCACCCACTGGTTTCGCGTAATGGCATTCACCTCGAGCGTTGTACCTACACTGGCATATGCCGGATTAACTGACAAGATATTATTCATGTACTGTGTATACATTGGATCTTGTTGTCCGCAAACATCATTCCCTGTCCCCACAACCAACACGATAAGAATCGGCAATACCAAGAGAAGGCTGCGACTGAACCCTATTCCCAAGTTTATATTTAAATGAAGAATCCGCATTACCTGTCGATATAAATAAAACCACTTAACTGCTTTTCACCTTTTCCCAGGTTCAGACTGTAGAAATACACGCCCGAGGCGACTTGTCCTTTTCCGATCCGAGCTCCGCGATTGGCAACACCATCCCAAAAACCGTTTACTCCATAATCTTCCGATCCGTAAACCAGGTTTCCCCACCGGTTGAAAATCTTAATCTCAACATGATCGTATTTAGCCAGGCCTTTAATTTCAAAGCGGTCGTTATAACCATCGCCGTTTGGCGTAAAAGCATTCGGGATGAACAAGGCTTCTGCCGAAACCATCACCAAAACAGTTGCTTCATCGCAACGTTTCGAGTAATCACAAACCTGGTAGATAAATTCGTCCTCCCCAATGTAGTCCTGATCCGGGGTGTAAACAATCATTGAATCAGCCTGAACTTCAACAAGACCATTTGAAGGTGGAACAACAATGCTGACAGAAGTGGGATCGATACCACCTTGCGGGATATCATTCCGAAGCACATTAATTGCCACATAGTTATTAACCAAGGCCTCCGCCTGATCATCGACCGCCTGAATCCAAATACCGACAACAACAGAATCGCGATCCATACAACCATTTCGATCCGTGACAGTGAGGTAATATCTTCCGGTTCCTTTTACTTCGGGAGTAGCTGTGTTCTGCCCTGAAACAATAACCCCACTACCTGAAGATTCCCAATTATAACTCAATCCGGCTCCAGTACTTTCGCTTGCATCCAGCATAATCGATTCGCTTGAGTTATTCACAAAAACCAGATTACTGGTAACAACATCCGGCATTGGATCAGCGAGAATCGAAACTATCCGGGTATTGGTATTTCCTAAAGCATCGGTTAAAGTGAGCGTATAATCGGTGCTTTCACCCGGGGTAAATACCGGATTCGGGCTGTTAACATCGTTCAAAAAGTCAGTCGGTGTCCAGCTAAAGCTCAATGGCTCAACGCCGGTACTTTTCGAAGCATCCAACTCCACTGGCAAACATGCTCCGGTTGTAAACTGATTTTGAACAATGATCTGTGGGGATTCGATATAGGAACTAATATAAACAGTCGCTTTGGCTTCTCCGTCCGAATTACTAATCTTGTACTGAAACTGGTCCGTGAAATAGTCTGTTTCACCAGGATTGGGCTTGTATTCAAAAGTCCCGTCTTCATTTATTGTTACCGTTCCATGTAGCGGCCCTTCAACCAAACTATACGTATAATCTTGTGCTCCATCTAACCTTCGGTTGGCCGGCAAAACAGCCTTTAAAATACCGGTATTATAAAACAGGACATCCCCTGCAAGCAAGTCTGGGGCCTTGAAGTTTTCATTCCAGATATAAAGCGTTACAGTAGACCAATCGCAACCGGAGCTACCACACAGTTTGTAGTTGAATGATTCACTCCCTCCAAAGTCAGCCAAAGGCGAATAGGAGAAATCGCCACTGTTTGTATTCGTAAATCCACCTTCTAAGGATGGGGTATTAACGGAGGATATGTCCAGCGTTTCACCATTCAGACTAAAGTCCCCCTCAACAAAATTATCGGTTATTGAGCCGTTGGATGCAACTGCAAAATACTTATCCACAGCAACAGGGGAAGCAGCTTCAACATCGGTATTCAAAATCTGAATGGTTACATGACTTTCAGAACAGCGCTCTGTTCCGTCTCCGAGGGTTTCGCACAAACGATATTCAAAAGACGCCTCTCCGGTATAGCCTACTGCAGGAACAAAAGTATATTCACCGGTTGTTGTATCAAACTTGGTCAACTTCCCGGTTGAACCATCAGGCTGTGAAATCACTGTAAGCACTTTTATTCCAGCACCAAAAATATCATTGGTCAGCACATTGCCATCGACTGCTTGATTTTTCCAGCCCATGCTTACATCGCTAACTGCCAAGGTTAAATCAAAAACAGTAGAAGAAGTCGAGTTTACCGTTATAGACATGGTTTGCCATTCGCTATAACAACCATTTGCTGCTTTCGCTCGTACCCGAAGCTCATAAACTCCTTCCAGTAAAAACTGGATATTGTCGGTCAACTCTCCTGTGGAAGCTAATGTTTCGTCAGTCCCGTCAGGATATATTAAATGCCAGTTGAGGATAAATTCACTGGAGCTTGTTACAGAAAATGAACGGATGTCACCTTTCTGAAGTGATAAAGCTGCTTTCAAGAACGAAATTTGAGGTTGGATCAGTACGGTAAGCTGATAAGAATCAGAACCCGTTTGGCGTTGAATTACCGTGTTTTGAGCATCGGTGGCTCCTGTAATTTCAATTGTATAAACCTGATCGCTGGAGCCATCTCCGAACAACAAAGTAGGATCGATATCTAATTGCTGATCAGCATAAGTTATGGCCTGTGCTGTTTGCGAAACCCCATTAATCGTGTAGTTCAGGGTAATTGGATAACGGCTTGCATCAAGCGCTCCATTCTCCTGATTGTAAAAAGATAGTGGCAACGAAACTCCGGCTGCTAAATCGCCGTAACAAACCGAGCCTTTGCTAGCCGCAAATTGGACATTATTTAAATTCGCCAATATAACAATGGCAGCATAACGACCAGTTGAACACCCTGAGGCATTCATTTCAATAACAGTGGGATAATAAGTTCCCGCTTGATTAAATACAATAGAGGTAGAAGCTCCATTGGCAGGCGCAGTAAATTGAAAGGTCGAAACATCAGCAGAAATACTGCCCGCAACATCGGTGTAAACCGTCCAATAGTACGAGTTAGCAGTATGCTCCTCAACCGATAAATTCACTGTTTGTCCAACATTAAAGTTTACTTGGCCATTCACTTGCATAACCACTGCCATGCCAATCGCCAAAACAAAAAAACTTATGTAGAACTTGAGCTTCATTTAGAAACCCACCGACCGACTTGGTC
>NZ_JBZQJF010000123.1:0-16526 GCF_059905295.1 Mangrovibacterium sp. | reverse complement strand
TAAAGCCCGTATTAAAGAAGTAACCGGGTTGACGGCCTCGGCCGGGGTGTCGTACTGTAAGTTTTTGGCGAAGGTGGCTTCGGACGTGAATAAGCCTGATGGCCTGTTTGTGATAACACCGGATAAGGCCGAAGCTTTCCTGGAGAAGCTGGAGATTGACAAATTCTTTGGTATTGGCCGGAAGACAGCTGAGAAACTGAATAAGCAAGGTATTTACACAGGGGCCGATCTGAAAAAGTTGGAGCAGGCTGATCTGATTCGTCAGTTTGGGAAAGCCGGTGCCTATTATTATAAGATTGTTCGGGGAGAAGATGACCGGCCGGTGGTCTCATCGCGCGAACGAAAGTCGTTGGGGGCTGAGAACACCTTTTCGGAAGATTACACCGAGCTGGATGATCTTCGGGAACAGCTGGCAAAAATAGAAGATGAAGTTTGGAGACGTTTGCAGCGGTCGCAAACCTTTGGCCGCACACTAACCTTGAAAATCAAGTTTGCCGATTTTGAACAGATTACCCGTAGTCGAACACAGCTGGACCTGTTTCGTACCAAAGAAGCTATTCATGCTGTAGCAGATGAGCTACTGGCTAACGAGGCACCCTATGGAAAGGGAATCCGTTTGCTGGGACTTACCTTATCGAACTTCCCGCACGAAGAAACAGGGCCGGTGCAATTGACAATCGAGTTCTAGCGATTAGATTGAAGGATTGATGGAACTCGAAACTCAAAACTTTGAACTTGCCCTAACTGGCCACATCGATGGCTACCGACTTAAACAAGCACCATACCGGGTAGCCAATGCCAATGTCCATCCGTTTCAAGGATTCAGCCGTAACTTCAACGAGGAGCGGAAAGCCAACATTGACGATGCAGATGCGCACATTGCCGCGTTTGATGATGTCCTGAATAACTCCTTCCAGCTGGTTCTGAATGGTTATATAGGGTAATCGGCGTGACGATAAAGCAATATCATCACTGGAAATGAAAATCTTGATTTGATCACCCTTGCTGTAAGTCAGGCGGCTTTTCTCACATACAACCTTAATCCAGTTTTCTTTTCCGCCATAACTGAGCGTGGTGATTCCTTTTTCCTCATCGACTAAGGCAACGGTCATGTTTACAGCGTTAATCAGGCTGTGACTGCTAAACGAAGGCTGAAGTTCCGGTTGTCGCAGCAAAACATGGTAGTCGTCGTGACCGATAACCCGACCTTCTTTCATCAGGCATAAGCGGTTGGTTAGTTTCAGCAGGTCGGTAATATCGTGGCTAACCACTAATATCGGAACATTGATGGTTTGCTGAATCTTCAGAATGAATGGCAAAATCTGTTGCCGTAAAGTTGCATCTAAGGCTGAAAAAGGTTCGTCGAGCAGCAATAGCTCAGGAGAGGAGAGGAGTGCTCTGCCAATCGCGGTTCGTTGCCGTTCGCCACCCGAAATTTTAGCTGGTCTGCTTTTCAGAATGTGGCCTAGTTTTAACAGTTCCACAACTTTATTGAACATCCCGTTGTCGTCTGCTTTTTTCATACCATAGCGCAGGTTTTTTTCAACGGTCAGGTGCGGGAAGAGTCGTCCTTCCTGGAACACATATCCAATACGGCGCTGCTCCACGGGGACATTAATTTTTTCATCGACGCCGAACACCTTCTTGCCACTAATGGAGATGAATCCTTTTTCGGGCTTGGCCAAACCACAGATGGCGTTTAAAAGCGATGTTTTTCCTGAGCCACTGGGACCAAAGAGTCCGGTAATACCCATGCCAAATGTTTCCTTGACAACAACATCAAAATTGTCGCGCTTCAATTGAATATCAACCTGGATCATGAGCGTTTCATTTTACGGATGTATAATTCGGATAGAGTCATGGCTACAAGTGAAATCAGCACCGAAATCAGGACCAGTCGGAGTGTTTCTATTTCCTTGCCCGGCACCTGCATATAGGCAAAAACAGCCAGTGGAAGTGTTTGTGTTTCACCGGCAATGTTTCCTGCAAAGGTGATGGTAGCACCAAATTCCCCCAACGAACGGGCAAAAGCCAGAATCGTTCCCGATACAATTCCCGGAGCAGCCAGTGGCACTGTTATCCGGAAAAAGGTTTTCAACCGGCCTACTCCTAAAATGCGCGAGGCATCTTCCAGGCCCGGATCAACCATTTCGATTGCTGTTCGGATGGAGCGGACAATAAGCGGGAAGGAAACAAACACGGAGGCGATAACAGCAGCTTCGAAGGTAAATGCCAGCTTGATACCGAAAGCAGCATAGAGCCATTTCCCGATAAAGCCACGGGTGCCTAATACCAGCAGTAACAAGTAACCGGTTGTAACAGGAGGCATGACCAATGGCAGGTGAAGGATACTCTCCACGATTGATTTGCCTGCAAACTGTCTGCGTGCCAGTAAGTAGCCAAATAAAAGGGCAAAGGGAAGCGATATAATGGAAGAATAAACCGCTACACCAACCGATAGTTTAATGGCTTCGAGTTCGGAAGCTGTGAAACTGAAAATACTCATTCGATAGCTATTTGATGATTAATATAGGATTAATCGTGCTTGTTGGAGGAATTTATAACTTAAAAAAGCAAAACGTAAAATTAGTATTAAGCCTGCGATTAGTGGCTTAGACTAATCTTACGTTTTTGTTGATATGTAGAACTTTTGTTATGGAAGAAAAATAGCTTTCTTACTTTTTGAAACCGTATTTAGCCCAAATCGCTGCACTTGCCTCTGATTGAATGTATTCGTAAAAGGCTTTGGCGGTTGCATTTTCTTTTAGCATGCAAGCCACATAAACGATCGGTTTGTGCGATCTGTCGGGGAAGGTACCAACGATTTTCACTTTGCTTGATTCTTCAGCATCGGTACGGTAAACAATTCCCAGGGGTGCTTCGCCCAATTCAACCACCATTAGTGCCGAACGAACATCCTTGGCCGGCAGATAACGGTCGGCTAATTTGTCGTACCATCCGTAATAAGTAAGAGCTTGCTTGGCGTATTTGCCGGCCGGGACATGCGTTGGATCTCCAATTGATAAGCGACCTTCTTTTAACAGGGGCATTATATCCAGGGTGCTGTCAACGGTAAACGGTTCGATCTCGCTTCCCTTTGGTGCGACAAATACCAGGTCGTTTTGTGCAATCTTTGCCTTAAATGGTTGTTGAATAAAACCCAGGCTATCGACATAGTCAGCCCACTTTTTACTGGCCGAGATGTAAACTTCGGGTGTTCCGCCTTGCTCAATTTGTCGGGCCAAAGTTCCGCTTGAGGCCATATTGGTGATTACCTTGGCGTTGTTGGTAACTTCAAACGAGTCAATAAGCTCGCTCAAAACATTGGTGAGACTGGCAGCCGCAAATACTGTTATTTCGGCCGGTGATTTACTTGCTGCTTTCTTTGAGCTACTGCTGCAGGATGTAAGCACGATCGTTGCAATAATCAGGCTGAATGCAACAGATTGGCTTATGAATTTTGTTTTCATATGGGCGTGAATTTTGAGTTTTTGTATTCGAATAATCAATTTATAACCTCACTTGTAATGCCATTCCCAAATAGTCGCCTACATTGGACGAGGTTGATCCTTTTTGGTTCACATAGTGAAGGGAAAGCTTTAACTTATCTTTGTTAAGATACCAGTTTACCCCAACATCAAATGATTTGTCATCGCCAATATACTTATAAAGTGTTTTTTCTCCTTTACCTTTATAGCTGTCGTAGGTGAAAGTAGGTTCAACAAATGTTCCTTTGACCGGGATATTGTAACCGCAGCGAACAAACCATTCTGTTCCGTCGAAATCATCATATCCACTTGCTTCACGTTTCATCTTGTAATATTCGCCTTCTACTTTTAAGCCTCCGGTAGTCGCAGAAATATCAGCACCGTAAGCATTCGATTTGTTGAATGCCGTTCCATCGCCATTATCGACTTTGCCAATTGTTGCTCCTCCCAACCCGATGGTTACTCCGTTACGGGCATTCCAGTGGTTTCCGGAATGTCTGATTTTATAGGTTTTTTGTTCCGGATCACCGAAGGAGAACATCACGCGGCCCGTCAACAGAGGATTGGCATGCTCGGGTCCATTGAAAGCAGCAGGGGAGAAAGCACCTACCTGGTAGTTAATCCCGAATCCGTCGAAGTTCTTCAACCCTCCAAAACCGAATCCACTTTCAATGCCGTTTCCTCTTCCAGTCATGAAGTTTCTTAGATACCAGTCGGATCTGGTCTTATCGAACGATGATACCGACCACGGACTGGCCATGTAGTCGAGCGAAATGGCAGCCCAGTAATATCCGGCTTGAAGATGAAGCAAGTCATCCTTGGATAGTTTGGCTGAGATGAAAGCCTTCCAAATACTAAATCCGTTGTATGAACCTTTTGTTGAAGCGTAGGGATCTTCCCCCAATCGGTCGAGGTTAAATTCAATCTGATAGCTGAGCCAGCTGTAGGGTGAACCTTTGGCTCCAAAGCGTAAACGACGGAATGAAGCGTCTGATCTGTTGGCATATTTCACGCCATTTTTTTCTTCGTTCATTGAGTAGGTGAACCAACTTTCAACACCAACAATTGGGCTAAAGGCTTTATCTTTTTGAAATTGGGCGAAGCTGAAGGTTTTATTTTGGGAATCTTGAGCACTCGATGTCAAAGGGGTGTTAATTGACAGCAAGGCTAAGACAGCTCCTAGTATATTTCTAACTGATCTTTTCATGCTAAATAATTTTGGTTTTTTGTTTCGATATCTATCCTGTGAATAACGAAAGGTAAAAAAATAGATAAGATCCTATCTGGTACACAACAGCTGCCGGCCATGCTGTTGGTACCTGTTGAAAATCTACCTATCTTATTCCAAATCATATTCATTGTTCTCTTTGGTGAATAACGGTTTTCAAATAAAAAGCCAACCTGGTTGACTCAATTGTTTTAAAATTTACATAGCCATAAAGACTCCTCGAGCTCGTTTTTAAATTCAGCATGTTTTACGGCCAGAGCTTCAAATTCTTTAATTACGCCCTCTCCGTATTTGGTGACAATTGTTCCACCTCCGTTTGATCCTCCTCGCTGCTTCATGATAACGGGAAGAGGAGAAAGCTCATTCATCGATTTGATATAGTGCCATGCCTGCTGGTATGACATTTTCAATTGTTTTGAAGCCGAATTTATCGATCCTGTATCTTTTACGAGCTTCAATAAGGCTATCCGTCTGCTATCTAAAAAACACTCGCCGTTCTTATAAATTTCAAGCGAGCCAGTAACATAAAATCGTCTTGCCATGGTTTCCAGTTTTATAAAAATGATGCCAAAAGTATTAGTTATCTTTTAATCAGTTGTTTAGTATTCGAGTGAAAAACGGTTCCTACATTTATGTCGGAAGAACTGATTTGCTTTTTACAAAAATGTTCGGTTCCGTTACTTGTTTAATTCGCCTTTTCGATCCTTGTTTTGCCCAAAATACAAAATAAGTCCCCCTGTTTTGATGGGTTGTATTGATTTTTTCTTCCAGAACTTAATTGTTGGTCCCTTTCTTGTGTCTCGTGGGTGATAAAATCGTCTGGTGATACGTTCATCCTACAATTTTGTAGTTTATCAATTCGATGTATGTGTTAATGCGTTGAAAATCAATGTTTGCTTTATTTTGGACGAGCTTTTGCTCCTTATATTATAAAAGAAGAACTTATGGCAAAAATTGTATTTTTCGAGAAAACAGGCTGTATCAATAATACCAAGCAAAAGAAGATTTTAGCTTTGGCAGGTCACGAAGTTGATGCAGTAAATCTCCTTCATCATGATTGGACAAAAGATGAGTTATTATCTTTCTTTGATGAGCTAGAGGTGAAGGATTGGTTTAATAAGAATGCTCCTGCTGTAGCGAAAGGCGAAATAAGTCTGGATGGTTTTAATCGGGAAACAGCGTTGGAAGCACTATTGAAGGATCCTATTTTGATTCGGCGGCCTCTGATGGTCATTGGAGATCAGCGTTTGGTTGGTTTTGATCCGGAGAAACTGGATGCTTTAATTGGTATAAAGGAAGTCCAAAATGCCGAAGCACAATCTTTGTTAGCACAAAACCTAAGTGTCTGTGCGCAGAAAGATAATGGATATAAGTGTGATTAAACTGAAGTTTATATAAAAACACAATGGGAGTTACTCATGATGAATAGCTCCCATTCACTTCCACAGCATTAAGCTGTTTTGGTGTCAGGCTACTGTTATTACGGCTGGCATAGAGCTTAACCTAAGTCTTACTCCCGTGCCCTAATCTTTCGGGTTAACCTTTTTAGGGGAAAACCTTCCGGATGTTTGTTCGGCTTCGAAACAAAGCCTTCGCAAACGAAGTCCTCACAGAATTTAACGAGTGTGGCGTCTTACGATACCGTGCATTGCTCTAATGCAGTGTCCGGAATTTCTTCCTACTGCAACTTCTTTTAATAATTACCTTTAGAAGTCTCTGCTTGGTCAAAACTTTTATTGAACGCTTGGCGATCAGCTTGATTAATTACTCCTTGAATTTCTTCTTGTTTCATTAAACTTCGGCTCTTCAGACGGCAAGTTCATCTTCTTGTTCGAATCGATTCCGGCTTAACTAAAAGCTTTCTTCTCATCCTCATCTTTCGGAGCGGCCATTTATCGCTTACCTGATGTTTTAAGTGTACGGGAGGGTGGGTGAAAAAGATCTGTTTTTGTCATAGAAAAAAATGAACAGTTAGTACACAACAGAATTTAACAATTGTTGATAAGTTCTGTGTTCCGCTAATGTCGCGGTTTTAATGCATTTTTCATCTGTGTTTTATTCGATTTATTAACAACTTAACAAGGTTGATTTTCTTCGAAATATTTCAATTGCCGACAAAAAAAGGTCATCTACATTCGTAAATGACCTTCAATTTTATGCTGAAATTTATTTATTCAGGTTTTGCAGCTTGTTCTTTAAACCAATCGAGTGGGTAAGACGCAGGACGCTCAATAGGTAATCCATACAGGCGATCCATGATTAGTGAAGCTAAGACGCCCATTGCTCTGGATACCCCGAATAATACTGTGTAAAAAGCATGTTCCTTTATACCGTAGTGGTATAACAGAGAGCCGGAGTAAGCGTCCACATTTGGCCATGGGTTACTGATTTTACCAACAGATCCCAAAATCGGTGGAACAACTTCGTAAAGTGTATTGACGATATTTACCAGTTTGTCGTTTTTGATGTATTTGTCAGCAAATTCTTTTTGAGCTGAAAAACGAGGATCTGTGACCCGGAGGACTGCATGTCCGTAACCTGGAACAACTCGTCCTGCCTGAAGGGTACGTTGCACATATCCTTCAATTTGTTCTTTGGTTGGCTCTTCGGTGTTCAAATCTTCTAACATCTCAAAGATCCAGTTAATGACATCCTGATTGGCATAACCATGTAAAGGCCCTGCCAGACCCAACATGCCAGCACCAAGCGCATAATAGGGATTACTCAAGGCCGAACCGACCAGGT
Source organism: Mangrovibacterium sp. (assembly GCF_059905295.1). NCBI lineage: Bacteria > Pseudomonadati > Bacteroidota > Bacteroidia > Marinilabiliales > Prolixibacteraceae > Mangrovibacterium > Mangrovibacterium sp. The sequence continues at coordinate 9,065 of NZ_JBZQJF010000123.1, read as the reverse complement.
GAGTTGTGTGTGCCGATACGTTACCACCTTCGTGGTCTGCATGGATCACCATGTAAAGTCGCATCAACCGCTTTACTTCGTCTGAGTCATGCCCCATCATGTGAGCCAGGTTACCAGCCCAGTCTAAACGAGGATCCGGCTCGATATGTTTTTCTTTATAATAGCACCTTCTGTAAATATAAGCTGCGATACGAGGCAAACGAGCGATGAGATTCATTACGTCGTCGTACATAAAGTCCCAATAGTACTTTTTGTGAATGCCGGACCGATATGCTTTTTGGAAAACAGATTCAGTGGCCATAGATACGATGGCAGTACTGAATTGTGTCATTGGCTTTGATGTCTTGGGTAATGCGTCAATAACATCAAATACATGTTGAGGTACATGTGCACGCGTTGCCCAATCTTTCGAAATGTTGATAACATCTTCCTCCTCGGGAATTTCACCAATTAGCATCAGGTAGAAAAGACCTTCTGGTAGTGGTTCTCCCTCCGGGTTTAGCCGAGGTAATCTTTTTCTCAATTCAGGGATTGAAAAACCTCTGAACCGGATCCCCTCATTGGCATCCAGTTTGGAAGTATCAGTAATTAAAGCCGGAATTCCTTTCATTCCGGTCAGAACCTGGTTAAAAGTTATTTCAGTCAGAACCTTATCTCCGTGTTCTTTTCTTAACTTTTGGTACTCCGAAATGCACTTGTTGGTTTTCTCATAAAACCTATTCTTTATGTATTCCATGATTTAATTAATTTAAATGATTTGATAGTTTTAATGTATGTTTCTGATTACCTCCTCACTAAACTCAGTGGTGGAAAGTAAGGTAGCACCTTCCATCATTGCGTGCAGATCCGAAGTAACACGGCGTTTGGCAAAAGCGTGTTCCATGGCGTCAAGCACATGCTCTGAAGCTTCAGTCCAGCCCATATATTCCAACATCATGACTCCGGACAGGAGTAGGGAACTAGGATTTGCTTTTCCTGTTCCGGCGATATTGGGAGCTGTTCCGTGTGTGGCTTCAAATATGGCATAGCCATTATCGTAGTTGATGTTGGCGCCCGGAGAAATTCCGATACCGCCAACCATCGCTGCTAGTTGGTCAGAAACATAATCCCCATTTAAATTCAGTGTTGCAATTACTGAATGATCAAAAGGATGCAATAGACTCTCCTGTAAAAAGGCATCAGTAATCACGTCTTTAACAATCACTTTACCAGCTCCCTGAGCCTGCTCTAATACCTTTTTGGCGTCCAGTTGTCCTTTTTCTTTTTCTATCTGTTGATATTGACGCCAGGTAAATGTTTGGTCGCCAAATTCACTTTCTGCTAAATCGTAACCGTAGTTCTTAAATGCACCTTCAGTAAATTTCATGATATTTCCCTTATGCACTAAAGTAACTGACGGTAATTTGCGGTCGATTGCATATTGAATGGCGGCGCGAATCAAACGTTCGGAGCCATCTTTTGAAACCGGCTTTACACCAAATGAAGAAGATTCTGGGAACCTGATTTGGGTTTTAATACCCATCTCGTCCTGTAAAAATTTCAGAAACTTTTGTGTCTTTTCTTCACCAGCCATAAACTCGATACCAGCGTAGATATCTTCCGTGTTTTCGCGGAAAATGTGCATATCCACCATCGATGGGTAGCGAACAGGAGAGGGAACCCCTTTAAACCACCGTACGGGACGCAGACATACATATAAGTCAAGCGTTTGACGAAGGGCAACATTTAATGAACGAATTCCACCTCCTACCGGAGTTTCCAATGGACCTTTTATACCAATCAGGTATTTTTTGAACGCTTCCATGGTTTCTTCAGGTAGATAGGAGCCGGTTTGTTCAAATGCTTTCTTGCCGGCTAATACTTCTTTCCATTCAATCTTTTTTTGGCCTCCATAGGCTTTTTCAACCGCTGCGTCAATCACTTTATGACTGGGTACAGAAATATCCTTCCCAATACCATCACCTTCGATAAACGGAATGATCGGATTGTCGGGAACGATAAGTTTGCCGTCCTTTCTGGTAATAACTTCTCCCATACTAATTTGCCGCAAGTTTTTGTTGTAAGTTTTGATCAATTGCACTCAAAAATTCCTCAGTTGTCAGGTAATGTTCTGTTTTAAGGTCTTTTGCGTGAATTATCAAGGCCAGGTCTTTGGTCATTTTGCCGCTTTCAACGGTTTCAATACAAACCTCTTCAATACTTTTTGCAAAATTGATCAGCTCTTGGTTTTCATCCAGTTTTCCCCGGAAGGCCAACCCTCTGGTCCATGCGAAAATTGAAGCAATCGGGTTTGTAGAAGTTGGATTACCTTGCTGGTGCTGACGATAGTGGCGGGTAACTGTTCCGTGCGCTGCTTCAGCTTCCATGGTTTTCCCATCGGGAGTAACCAAGGTTGATGTCATTAACCCAAGTGAGCCAAAACCTTGTGCTACGGTGTCAGACTGAACATCACCATCATAGTTTTTGCAAGCCCATACAAAGCCACCTTCCCATTTCATGGCAGCAGCTACCATATCGTCGATCAAACGATGCTCGTAAGTGATTCCGGCAGCTTCAAATTTAGCTTTGAATTCTTCATCGAATACTTGTTGGAACAAGTCCTTGAAGCGTCCGTCGTATTTTTTTAAGATGGTGTTTTTAGTGGACATGTACAAAGGCCAGCCTTTATCCAAGGCCTGATTCATACAAGCACGGGCAAAACCAATGATTGAAGCATCGGTATTGTACATAGCCATGGCTACGCCGTCTCCCTGGAAGTCATAAACCTCATAACTTTGTTCTTTCCCTCCGTCTTCCGGTGTAAAAGTAATCGTCAGTTTTCCTTTTCCTTTTGTAACAAAGTCAGTTGCCCGGTACTGGTCGCCAAATGCATGACGGCCGATACAGATTGGTTTTTTCCAGCCTGGGACCAATCTAGGAATATTGCTAATAATGATAGGTTCGCGGAAAACAGTTCCATCCAGAATATTACGAATGGTTCCGTTTGGCGATTTCCACATCTTTTTCAAACCAAATTCGTCCACGCGAGCTTCGTCCGGCGTGATTGTTGCACATTTAACACCTACGCCATATTTTTTGATAGCATTAGCAGCGTCAACAGTCACTTGATCGTCGGTAGCATCACGATTTTCCATGCCTAAATCGTAATATTTAATATCAAGATCGAGGTAAGGAAAGATGAGTTTTTCTTTGATAAATGACCAAATAACCCGTGTCATTTCGTCTCCGTCCAGTTCCACGACTGGATTGATAACTTTAATTTTGCTCATTTTCGGGTGCGTTTATTCAATTAGGTAATTTCGTTATTTATTTTGTTTTGCAATTAGGTTTAGTGCAGAACCAGCTTTAAACCAATCGATTTGTTGTTCATTGTAAGTATGATTTACAACGATAGCGTCTTTTGAACCATCAGCGTGAACAACTTCAATTTTTAATGGTTTGCCCGGAGCAAAGTCAACTAAATCCAGGAAGTTGAACGTGTCATCTTCTTTTATTTTTGCATAGTCTGCTTCGTTTGCAAAAGTCAGGGCTAACATACCTTGTTTCTTCAGGTTTGTTTCGTGGATACGAGCGAATGATTTTACAAGAACAGCTCTAACTCCCAGGTGACGGGGTTCCATGGCCGCATGCTCACGAGATGATCCCTCTCCGTAATTGTGGTCTCCAACAACGATGGTTGAAATACCGGCTGCTTTGTAGGCCCGTTGTACGTTCGGTACTTCGTCGTATTCGCCATTCAGCTGGCTTTTTACTTTATTCGTTTCGCCATTGAAAGCATTTACTGCACCAATCAACATGTTATTCGAAATGTTGTCGAGGTGACCACGGAAACGTAACCAAGGTCCAGCCATCGAAATGTGGTCAGTTGTACATTTACCTTCCGCTTTAATTAAGAGCTTGGCACCTGTTAGGTTTTTGCCATCCCAAGCAGGGAAAGCATATAGTAACTGCAGACGTTTTGAATCGTCAGCCACTGCTACTTTTACACCGGAACCGTCTTTAGCGGGAGCCTGGTAGCCGGCATCCTCTACTGCAAATCCATTTTTGGGTAATTCAACACCTGTAGGAGGGTCAAGTTTAACTTGTTCTCCACTTTCGTTTGTCAGCGTGTCGGTGAGCGGATTGAATGTCAGGTCTCCGGCAATGGCCAGGGCTGTTACCAATTCCGGTGAACCTACAAAAGCATATGTATTGGGATTCCCATCGGCACGTTTTGAAAAGTTCCGGTTGAAAGAATGAACGATTGTATTCTTTTCACCTTTGTCAGCACCCGGGCGGTTCCATTGTCCAATACAAGGACCACACGCGTTTGCAAATACACTGGCACCAATTTTATCAAAAATACCGATAAAGCCGTCTCTGTCGATTGTGTAACGAACTTGTTCCGAACCAGGAGTGATTGTAAACTGAGCTTTTGTCTTCAGTTTCTTATCAACAGCTTGCTGTGCTAGTGAGGCAGCACGTGAAATATCTTCGTAGGAAGAGTTTGTACATGAGCCAATTAAACCAACTTCAACTTTGGTTGGCCAACCGTTTGCTTTGGCTTCCTCGGCCATTTTTGAGATTGGAGTCGCACGGTCAGGCGTAAATGGTCCGTTCAGGTGAGGCTCTAATTCATCCAAATTGATTTCAATCAGTTGATCGAAATATTTTTCAGGTTCAGCATAAACTTCCTGGTCGGCTGTCAGGTGTTCTTTAATGGTATTTGCCAAGTCAGCTACTTCGGCACGCTCAGTTGCACGCAGGTAGCGTTCCATTGATTCGTCGTAACCGAAAGTTGAAGTTGTTGCTCCAATTTCAGCTCCCATATTACAAATTGTACCTTTACCAGTAGCAGAAAGGGATTTGGCACCTTCTCCGAAATATTCAACAATACATCCGGTCCCACCTTTAACGGTTAGTAAACCGGCTACTTTTAAAATAATATCTTTAGGAGCGGTCCAGCCACTCAATTTTCCTGTCAATTTTACACCGATTAGTTTGGGAAATTTCAACTCCCAAGCCATTCCTGCCATTACGTCAACAGCATCGGCACCACCAACACCAATTGCGATCATACCTAAACCACCAGCGTTTACAGTGTGCGAGTCTGTTCCGATCATCATACCACCCGGGAAGGCATAATTCTCGAGAACAACCTGGTGGATAATTCCGGCTCCCGGTTTCCAAAAGCCAATTCCATATTTATTTGATACTGATTCAAGAAAATCGTAAACCTCTTTATTCGACTCAATGGCAAATTTCAGGTCAGTTCTGCCACTTACACTTGCCTGAATCAGGTGGTCGCAGTGAACGGTTGAAGGTACTGCTGTTTGTGGTTTTCCTGCATTCATAAACTGCAACAAAGCCATTTGCGCAGTTGCATCCTGCATCGCAACACGGTCGGGTGCAAAATCAACATAATCTGCTCCGCGTTGGAAGTTTTTTACTTTTTGAGGCTCATATAAGTGAGCGTACAAAATCTTTTCAGCAAGGGTCAGTGGTTTTTTTAAAACTTCTCTGGCCAATTCTATACGGGGGCCAAAATTCCCGTAGGTTTTTTTGATTAAATCAAGATCAAACATATGAATGGTTTTTAAATCGATTAATTGCGGTGATAAAATTCAACTCTCTAAACAAAATCGGACCTTAAAGGTTCTTTCCGAGAGCATTAATATATCAAAAAAAAGATGATTTTTTTCATATTTCGCATTTTGTATATTGTTCTTTTTCTATTTTAATATTTGAAAATGAGAAGAATGGGCGTCTGTTTTTTTTGAACAAAATAAATTCTGGTCAAAAGTTTATAATTCCTCTCAGGTGAACCTAATTGCGTAATGTTGCCGGTTGGATTAGGTCAAAGATACCCACTCGCTTTTGTCAGAGCTCAGCTTAATGGCGTCGATGACAGCCATGTTTGCAATGGCATCGGTCAGCGGAGTAGGAACCGGCAGATTTTCGATAATTGCTTTGGCGAAAGCATCTGCTTGCAAAGAATACTGGTCAACAGCATCGAAATAAATGTCCTCATTTCCACTTGTTGTACACACTGTAATTTTGGCCTTTTCAGTTGGTGGCGCATTCACCGGAATTTCGACAACAATTTGCCCCTGTTCGCCTACAATATGCACTCGCTGAAATGGCGTGAGCTGGGTCGAACAGGTGAAGGTTGCTGACTTCCCTTCGGCAAATTTTAAAATCCCCGATGTTAAGCGATCTGTTCCCATTACCGGGTCTTTATCCATATTCCCAACAACAGCCTTTGGCTCTTCTTCAAAAATAAAACGGGGAAACGAGATGCAGTAACAACCGATATCCATGAGTGCTCCTCCGCCAACCTCCGGTTTGTTTCGGATATTATTCGGATCGACATTATAATAAGAGAAAAAAGCCTGTATCGTTTTTACCGTACCAATGGTGCCGGCTGAAATCAATTCCTTTGTTTTCAGCCATTGCGGATGGAAACGATACATAAAAGCTTCCATGACTTTCAGGTTCGGAAAGTGCTGACTTTCATCCTTAAGTCGGATGGCTTCGCCTTGGTCCAGGCCAATCGGCTTTTCACATAATACGTGTTTGCCTGCTTGTAAGGCTTTCAATGTCCATTCAACATGTAAATGATTGGGTAGGGGATTGTAAATGGCATCGATTTCCGGATCGGCTAAAAGCTCTTCGTAGGACGAGTAAGCTTTTTCAATGTTTAGCTGCCCGGCGATTTGTCTGGCATGATCTAAGTTTCTGGAACTAATTGCTGTTACCTTCCCCAAACGGGAGTTTTGCATAGCCGGAATTACTTTTTGTACTCCGATTTTTGCAGTGCTCAAAATTCCCCATCTAATCATTTTGTCTGGCTTCTGGTTAATTGATGATTTTTTAGTAAGACTAAAGATAGAAAAAACCAGATAGGTTTATATCACCAGAAGTAAAATAGCGATAGCAGAGGGGAAAGGAATGCTAAAATTTAACGTATCTTATTTTCTGAAGAATGAAAAGTGGACACTTCCATAATTTCTTACTTCTGAAAAGCCCGGGATATCGGAGAAATCGTAACTTTTGGAGTGTTCTAGAATGAAAAGCCCTCCGCTTTTTAAAAGATCACCGTTCAGAACCAGGCCGGGAACTTCGGCAAATTGTTTATGATCGTAGGGTGGATCAGCAAAAATAAGGTCGAAGCTTTGATCGGTTTTAGCGCAATACTGGAAGGCGTTTGCCTTAATCGCTTTAATACTTTTTTCCCCCAGCTTTGCGATCACTTCTTTGATAAACCGATGATGTTGAAAGTTTACTTCAACGGAAGTAATATCGGTACAGCCCCGCGAGGCAAACTCAAAAGAAATACTCCCGGTACCGGAGAAAAGGTCCAGTACTTTGATTGATTCAAAATCGACCTGGTTTTGCAGGATATTGAATAAGCTTTCTTTGGCCATATCCGTTGTGGGGCGGGCTTTGAAACTTTTCCCCGGGTGAAATAATCGTCCTTTGTATTCTCCTCCAACTATTCTCATGCAAGGCTATTAAATAAATTGATAAATCGGGCGTCGGGTAATTTTTCGATCAGGTAGCTGAAATGAATACTTTTGGGATTCTCTGCAATTTCAACCTGTTGAAAATATTGTTTCAAACGGTGATAGATTGTTTCGTGTTTATTCACAATACCGTCTAGAATGATTTTGTCCGGTTCAATCGCCAGGTTTTTAACAGTCCCCAGAATGTAATAAAGCATGTCTTGTTCACCATCGTGGAAGAAACAATTGTAGAATTTCAGTCCGTCCTGGTCTACCACAGTCAGCACGATGTGCTTTTTGTAGATTGTGATTTTCAAGACACTTTCGCTTTGGTTGCCTTTGGGATAAGCTACAGAAAGGTTGCTGACCAGATCTGCATGTGGATGTTTTTCCTTCAGAAATTCAAGAATTACCTCTGGTATTTCGAAAATGGCATTGTAGCGGGCATCCGGAATCGGGGAGCTTTGGGCACATTTCTTTTCAGAAGCTTGAAATGTCGTCTGAAGATAATCAGCGATGTTTTCTTTCCGGTAATAATCAACAGGAACTAAAGTGGTTCGATTGGGTGCAACGATAATAATCCGGGTTTTCTTGAAGGGAAGCTCCAGTAAATCTGATTCCTCGTAGATGGCTTTAATTCGCTTCAGAAGGAATTCAGGTTCAGCATCAAAAAGCTCCTGATGGTAAAGATAGATGACCTTGTTTTGAATTTGGTCGAGTATAGAAAAAGAAAATCCATCCAGACTAAGCTGGATGGATAACTTATATTCTAATGTGAAATTAATGTCGAATGTTTCGTCAATAAGCGAAATTCGTTGCATACTACTGCATCATTATTCCCAGTTACCTGCGTTGTTATTCGCTTCAGTCAACGAACCAACTTTCAAACCAGGGTATTTCTCATTTGTACGTGCTTGATCATTCAGGTTGATAACCAATTGACGATCTAAGCCTTTCAAGATTGTGTTGTTGTGCACTTTAGCTTCGAAAATTGGAACCTGAATACCAGAACCTGTTGTGATGATTGTTGCTCCTAAGTAGAATTGTGCTGCTGTGTCTTTTACAGGCACTTCTTTCAGAGTCTCCGGATCAAAACTTTTTCCGAATAAGGTATCTTGTACGTTAACAAATAGGGTGTCACGAATGATTTTACCTTTTTTGATGGCAGTTTCTTCAGTCCAACCTGCAGCAACCATACTGTCGGTAAGCATACCAATTTTTCTTACTAATGGAAGTTTTCCGGTTTTTACAAAGCCAATTAAAGTATCCCAACTTCCGGTAAATTCACCATGAACATCTTTGTACGCCAGCTCTGCCTTTCTAATGTCTTTCAGTCGTTCAACGACTTTTTCATATCTCGCTTTCTTTGCTTTTTGGAACTCAATAGGTCTTTGAACGCTATTGAAGATCAAATACCCAAGCAGGATGGCTATAGCTATTAGTACAATCTGAATTGCTGTCTTCATCTTTGAATATTTAAGATTAGTTTTTGTTTGCATGCAAATTTATAAAAAAAATTAAATTACAATTCGACCATTACTTTTAAATTCGTCGTGATGTTAAAAAAACACATAGAAGCTC
>NZ_JBZQJF010000122.1:0-6339 GCF_059905295.1 Mangrovibacterium sp. | reverse complement strand
GCTAACAACCAGGAAACGAACCGTTTGTCTGTGAATACGATTGTAAGCGAAAGAGCCTTAAGGGAAATCTATCTTAAAGGTTTTGAAATCGCTGTCAAGGAAGCTCAACCCTGGACTGTAATGTCATCCTACAACAAGTTAAATGGGGTTTATACCTCCGAAAGTGAGGATCTGTTAACAAAGATTTTGCGTAACGACTGGGGATTTAAAGGCTACGTTATGACTGATTGGGGCGGCGGAAGCGATGTAGTGTCGCAAATGAAAGCCGGAAATGATTTGATTATGCCAGGAATTGCAGATCAAATTAAAAAACTGATTAGTTCGGTGGAAGAAGGAACGTTGGATGAAGCGGTTTTAGACCGGAACTTATCACGAATCCTGACAATCATGATGAAAACGCCAAATTACAAAGGCATTAAGGCTACCAATAGTCCTGACCTAAAGGCCCATGCACAAGTGACACGCCAGGCCGCAACAGATGGAATGGTTTTGTTGGAAAATAAAGCACAGACATTGCCAATTGCTAAGGATGTGAAGAAAATTGCGGCCTTTGGAAATACATCGTATGAATTTATAGCCGGAGGAACGGGTAGTGGTGACGTGAATGAAGCGTATACTGTGTCGTTAACCGAAGGATTGGACAATGGTGGTTTTGAAACAGATGCTCAACTGGAGACCGTTTATAAAAAGTATATCAAAGAAGAACGGGCTAAAGCCAAGAAGTCTGACAACTGGATTACTTCAATACTGGGCGCTAAACTGCCTGTTGACGAGATGAAAGTTTCGCAAACCTTAGCCCGGAAGATGGCCAAAGAAAACGATTGTGCTTTAATCACTATTGGCCGAAATTCAGGTGAAGGCGGTGATCGGAAAGCTATTCAGGGAGATTTCTATTTGACCAATGTTGAGAAAGACTTAATTGAGGAAGTTTCTAAGGCTTTCCATGCAGAAGGTAAAAAGGCTATAGTGATTTTGAATATTGGAGGTGTGATTGAAACAGCAAGTTGGAAAGATATTCCGGATGCGGTATTACTAGCCTGGCAACCTGGTCAGGAAGGTGGAAATTCCGTTGTTGATGTTTTATCCGGTAAGGTAAATCCATCTGGAAAATTGGCCGTTTCATTTCCAATTTCATACGATGATGCCCCAACAGCAAAAACCTTTCCGGGCATAGCGGTTGAATCAGATGAGGTAGATGATGCTGCAGACCTTTCCGGATTCTCGTTTTCGAAACGTGTTCCATGGGAAGTTGTATACCAAGAGGATATTTATGTCGGTTACCGTTACTACAATACCTTCAGAGTACCTGTATCCTACGAATTTGGTTATGGTCTGTCTTACACGGATTTTGAATACAGTAACCTGAAACTAGATTCGAATCAGTTTGATGGAAAACTGACAGCTTCTGTTGAAATTACCAACAAAGGAGCTGTGGCCGGTCGGGAAGTCGTTCAGGTTTACGCCAGTGCTCCTTCCGGAAAGATTGATAAGCCGGAGGAAGAGTTAGTGGCTTTTGGAAAAACAAAGCTCCTCCAACCAGGTGAAAAAGAAGTGTTGACTCTTGAAATCACCACAAAAGATTTGGCTTCATTTGCTGAGGATAGATCTTCTTGGGTTGCTGAAGCCGGCACATACACATTGAAAATAGGGGCGTCGTCCAAACGCATAAAGAAAGAAGCCACATTTGAACTGCCGAACGAGTTGATTGCCGGTACTGTTTCAAAGGCATTAACTCCTGATCGAAATATTGAAAAATTTAAGCCTAAATCAAATTAATACCGATGTTTTAAGGGCGGTAGGGAACTTCCTACGATTCCTAATCGTTTAGGTAGTTCCCTGCCCCCATTTTCCCTTGAATGATAAGATTGAATTTCTGAAATTTACACTGTCTTTTTCTATTAAATATTAAAAATGTAAAAAGTAATGGACAAGTTAAAAACGATAGTTGGGCTATGCTTGGTCGTTATCATCATCGCGTCATGCAATACAAAGTCAAAAAGTAAATTGGAGCAGCCTGGTGTTGTGTCCGAGTCCATGCAGAAAGAAAACATACAATTTGACAAAGCAAAGATCTTTCAAGCTGCACTTGATGGAAATATTCAAGTTGTGCAGGACGCTTTGGAGCATGGGTTTGATCCCAATACAGTGGATGAAAATACAAGAACAGCTTTAATGCTGGCTGCATACAATGGACATACAGCGATTGTGCAACTGTTGATTGATCGGGATGCAGACGTAAATTTTACGGACGAGATTCAAAGAACAGCGTTAATGTATGCTTCAAGCGGCCCTTTTGTAAATACCGTTTTAGCTTTGTTACAGGCTGGAGCAAAACCCAATCTGACAGAGAAAGAACAAAATTGGACTGCGGCTATGATGGCTGCTGCTGAAGGACAGCTGGAAGTTTTAAAAACGCTTGTTGCTTTTGGAGCAGATCTTAGTATGGTTGATGTTGACGGAGAATCATCATTGGATTTCGCTGACTCAAAAGGGTATTCAGCGGTTGCTGAGTATATTAGGTCGCAATTGAAATAAAGAAAATCGTAAAGCATGGGTGGCCGAATCTGGCAGCTACTTGGTTAAAGTTGGTGCTTCGAGTTTGGATATCAGAAACACAGCAAGCTTTGAGTTAAGTTCAGACATTGTTGCAGAACAAGTAGATTAGTTTCTTCCATATAAAAGTTTGGAGCATAGTTTATTCATTGGTAGATTTTTTCAGTTGATAAAAGCCGTTTTAATACGGCTTTTATTCGAATGATTTAGGATTAAGTTGTTAGGCTTATTCTTTTCTTATTGCAGCATGAGTTCAGCTAAAAAAATGTCAAAAAGGGAAAGAATGTTCTCTTGATTTGTTTATAATGAATTTAGGTTATCTTTATTAAAATGTGAAGGCTGTTATCCAACAACCAAACTTAAAGTTATGAAGCACCCATCGATGGCGAAAGCGATCACCCAATTTCTTTTGCATTTGCATCCGAAGAAAGTAGAGTCTAAGGCGATTGTGTTTAACCGTACTTTCGGATTAGGTGGAATTGCAGCCCTGCTTTTTGTCATTCTTTTTATAACAGGGATGCTGCTCCGTTTTGCCTATGTCCCATCAGGTAGCGGTGCCTACGACTCAATCGTCCGGCTTCAAGATCAGGTAATTTTCGGTCAGCTACTGCGGAACTTCCATTATTGGAGTGCCATGTTGTTGGTGGTTGTTTCATTTCTGCACTTAGTACGCGTTTTTTATTCACAGGCGATTTACTACGAGCGAAGGAAAAACTGGCTTTACGGTTTGCTGCTGATGTTTTTTGTGGTTGGCTCCAACTTTACCGGCTACTTGTTGCCTTGGGATCAGCTGTCGTTCTGGGCTGTTACCATTATGACCAATATGCTAAGCTATATCCCTCTTGTCGGTAATTTTTTAGCGAATATGATCCGTGGGGGTGATACAGTAACCGAGGAAACTTTACTACGTTTTTACAATTTTCATACAGGGCTGTTACCCCTTTTGATGGTCTTTTTTATGGCCATTCATTTCTGGTTGGTTCGCAAGGCAAAAGGAGTCGCTATTGCATCGGCCGAGAAATCCGAAAAAGTAGATACATCGCCGAACCTGGTCTACAAGGAGATACTGACGGCACTCATTGTAGTGGCTGTCTTGTTACTTTTCTCGTTCTTTGTTGATGCACCCTTGCTGGATAAAGCTAAGCCGCTGGTTAGTCCAAACCCAAGTAAGGCTCCCTGGTATTTCATGGGTTTCCAGGAATTGCTCATGCATATGCACCCTGCGTTCGCTTCGTTTTTAATTCCTTTGTTTGTTATCGAGCTGTTTATCGTGATACCATTTTTACCTTATCGGAAAGTGAACGAAGGAGTTTGGTTTTTCACAGAGAATGGCAAAAGGATCACCATCTTGTCAGCTGTTTTCACGATCGTTCTCACTTTGCTGCTGATTTTTGTTGATGACTTGTTGCTTGACTTCAACCATTGGTTTCCCGGATTACCTGTCTTAATTACTGAAGGTGTATTTCCTGTGCTACTGTATTTTGTACCGGTGGGTGGATTCATCTTTTATTTAAAGAAAAAAATGAAGGCCAACCGCATGGAACTGGTAATCGCTTCGGTTACAATGATTCTTGTAGCCTACCTGGTAATGATGTTTGTCGGAAGTCTCTTACGAGGAGAGGGGATGCAGTTAATCTTCTGATGAAGGACGTTTGTTGCGGGAAGTAGAGTAATGCAGAAAAATTGAATACTATGAAAAAGATTGACAGGCGAAAGTTTTTAAAAGGGCTGCTATATAGTCTGGTCTCACTTGAATTTGCGTATGTCTTTTTTCGTCTTTTGAAATTGGACAAAACCGCATTGGATGAAACCAATTATTACGAAGCCGGCGATATTTCTTTTTTTGAGAAAGGCCGGGTTTACCCCTTCAGTTCTGCCCGTTTTTTCCTGTATCGGATGGAAGACGGAGGTTTTATAGCAGTTTCCTCCAAGTGCACCCATTTGGGATGTATCATTCAATTTAATGCAGACCACGATCGGTTCGAATGTCCTTGTCACGCTTCAGCCTTTGAAAAAAGCGGAGGGGTAATTATGTCTCCTGCCACCCGGGCATTGGATTATTACCCGATTGCTTTTAAGCGAGATAAGGTGTTGGTTGATACCAGCCGGCCCAATCGTCGTAGCAAATTTGATGGATCACAAGTAATGTATGCTTAAATATGGAAATCAAGACTTATAAAAAGTTAATCCAACTATTGGGAATTGTACTTGTCTTGCTTTTTCCAATTCTGCTTTTGATAAAGTTGACTCTGTTGAAACCGAAGGAAGAGCTTACGATTGTTCAGCCCCAGTTTGTAGGAGGGCAGGTTTGTAAGGAATGCCACATGAATGAGTACAATGACTGGAGAGGATCTCACCATGATCATGCCATGGATTTTGCCAACGATTCAACGGTATTGGGAAACTTTTCAGATCAGATGCTTCAGGCGCAGGGACATACCTATAAAATGTTCCGTAAGGAAGGAAAGTTTATTGTAACCAGTGACGGTGAAGATGGGCAGATGCATGATTTTGAAGTTAAATACGTTTTTGGTTACACCCCGTTGCAACAGTACCTGGTTGAGTTCGACAGGGGGAGACTTCAAACCTTGCCGATAACCTGGAATACAGTAGACAAGAACTGGTATCATATGGCTGATTCGGTTTATAAGGGTGAGGTAATTGATCGTGATGAATGGTTGCATTGGACCAACCAGGCGCAGAACTGGAACGGGATGTGCGCCGAATGCCATTCGACAAACCTGGAGAAAGGATATAACCCACAAACAGATTCGTATCATACAACATGGTCAGAAATAGATGTTAGCTGTGAAGCTTGTCATGGTCCGGGGTCCAAGCATGTGGAGTGGGCGGAATTGCCTAAATATTCCCGGTCTGGTTTTGAGAATTTCGGATTGCAGGTAAAAACCAGTGGTATCGACAATAAGCAATATGTCGATTTGTGTGCCCGGTGCCATTCGCGCAAAACTACGTTTGGCGATATGGAGTACTCAACACAAAATATTTACGACCATGGCGTGCCGAACTTGCCGGATGAACCTGAATGGTATGTGGATGGGCAAATTAGAGATGAAGATTATGTATATGCTTCGTTTCTGCAAAGCAAAATGTACCAGCGGGGTATAAAATGTAACGATTGTCATAATGTACACAGCGGTAAACGCTTATTTGACGGTAATAAACTCTGTTTGCAGTGCCACCAGAAAGATGTTTACGACACCTATGCCCACCACCATCATAAAAGCGCAGGAATGCCGGGTAAGGCAGTCGTTTCAGAGTCGGGTGTTTTGTTTGATGTGGGATCGGGAACAGAATGTGTGAACTGCCATATGCACGGACGCTATTATATGGGTGTTGACTATCGGAATGATCACAGTTTCCGCATTCCGAGGCCAGACCTGTCGATAAAAAATGGTACGCCTAATGCCTGTAACCAGTGCCATGTGGACAAGTCAAATAAGTGGTCTGATGATAACATTACGCAGTGGTTCGGAAAAGAGCGACGTTTCCATTATTCCCAAGCCTTTGCCGGAGCGAAGGATGGTGATTTGAAAGCTGCGATTGAGCTAAAAGAGATCTTGGGTAATGATCTTTATCCTCCCAATATCCGGGGGCTGGTACTGCAGGATTTGGGAACTTATTTCCCGGATTCTTTGGGAGGAATAATTGACAACTACCTGTGTGATCCAGATCCGTCATTCAGGCGAACAGTACTGTTAACTTTTCAACAGCCTACGGAGCAAAATATCGATCGTTTATTGAATGCATTGAGCGATGATACGAAAG
>NZ_JBZQJF010000121.1:0-9546 GCF_059905295.1 Mangrovibacterium sp. | reverse complement strand
ACTGTTGAACCGATCCCGCAACCTTGAAAAATAAAAGCCTGTGGGTAAGCTATTCATGGAAGCAGTTGACCAATACATCGAGAAAATAAAAAAATGGAAAGAAGAAACCATTCTTTTGCGTGAAATCTGTTTAGAGTGCGGGCTTGATGAAGATTTTAAATGGATGCACCCTTGTTACACTTTCCAAGGAAAAAACATCGTTCTGATTCACGGATTTAAAGCGTATTGTGCATTACTCTTTCACAAAGGAGTATTGCTAAAGGACAACGGGAATATTTTGGTTCAACAGACCGATAAGGTACAATCGGCCCGGCAAATCCGATTTACCGACAAAAAGGAAATACTTGAATTGAAGCCCCTTATCAAAACCTATATTTTTGAAGCAATCGAAGTGGAGAAAGCAGGATTAGAAGTAAAAATGAAAAAGACTGAGGAATATGAAATCCCCCAAGAACTCAAACAAGCATTTGAAAACAATCCTGAATTGGAAACCGCATTTTATGAGTTAACACCAGGAAGGCAAAGAGGCTATTTGTTGTACTTTTCAGAAGCCAAACAATCCAAAACCCGATCTTCAAGAATCGAAAAGGCAAAAACAAAAATATTTGAGGGAAAAGGATATAACGAACGATAGACCATACAGCCACCAACAACAGACTGAACAATGCATTGCAGGATCAGTGTCCCGAGTACCAGGCATGATCGCCGCTACGTTATCAGCTGTCATGCTCTACCAAACATTGACGCTCTTCGAAACTGAAGAAATGGTTGTATCTGGAAAATTCGGGGAAATTGATTAATTCTGGTGACAATAAAATAGAACTTGTACTAGTTGAAGTATTGAACTAAAATTAATTCGACTAAAAAATAAAACCAGCAGAGACCCTAAACCGAACCTTAATTATGAAACTAACCCTTAGCTCAATTTTGATTTTTTGTTCTATAATTTCCTTTGCGCAAAAAGGTGTAATAGAAGACGCGAATAAGCTTATTGAATCAAAAAAATATGAATCGGCATTTGACCTTTTAAATGATGCTGATCCGAACAATGCAACCCCGGAAATTGCGATTGCAAAAACAGACTTGGTATTAAACTATTTTGTGACAAGTTTAATGCATCAGATGTTTGCATTGAAGGATCTAAAACCGGATGAAGACATTCTCGATATTCGCGGAAGTGAAGGAAATTTCTCGATGTATCAATTTTCACCCGATTCAGTATTGCTTGCATTAATTGAAAAATATCCAACCAATTACGAGTTGCAAAAAGAATTAGGGTATTACTATCACGAAGTACATTTACACTATCAAGGTAACTGGTTAATTCCGGATTCGGTATTGGTCAATAAATTCAAAACCTATTATTTGGATGCCTATGAAAACGGCGTGTTTGATTATTGGTCAACTTATGGTATTGGATATGCCTATCTAATGAAAGAAGAATATCAATCAGCCATCCCATATTTAACAAAATCCACTGAACTCAATTCGGAATATCCTTCAAGCTGGTATAATCTGGCCTACGCCTATTTATACACCGATCAGAGAGAAAAAGGAATTGAAAGTGCTAAAAGAGCATTAGAACTATATGATGACCAACAATATAAAGCGGATGCAGCCCGTATGATTGCTGTCATGTACAGGGAGCTTAAGGATTCTGTAAATGCAATTGAGTATTACGCACTGGCCAATAACATTCAACCTGACGATTATTATACTCTGAACCCACTATTAGAGTTGGAAATGGCGCTTAATCTAAAATCTTATAAGGAGCGAACAAAGCAGTTTTTCTTACTTGCGCCCGGGAATCCAACAATCTATCAAGACTTGATGAGATTTTATTGGGACAATAATAAACCGGATGAATTACTTGATTTCTTATCAGCACAATTAAATAACTATGCTACAGATTATAAAGTTCGAGGTAATTTGATTTTCTACACAGCTGTAATTCAATTTAATAAAAAAGATTTTGACGATGCTAAGTTGAATTTTCAATCAGCAAAAGAATCATTTGAAAAAGTATTTGAGCCAAGCCACCAGGTATTTAAAGTAATTGAGTCCTATACTGATCAATTATAAGTCAGGGTAAGACTTGGTAAAATTCTCAATAAAAAAGCAAGTAGCCCACCAATAAGAAGCAACGGCCGGGCATCCTCCCATTCGGGAGCGACTCCGAAAATAGCCTCAGGCAAATAGGTTCAACTGCGCTGCCACACATAAGCGTCCCTTCCTAACCGCAACTTCCACACTATTAGCGATACGATTAAAAATTATTAAACCATTTCGATAAATAATTATTACATTTGTTTTTGGCAATGAGGTCTGCCATTAACCGCCCTAGAAAGCTGATGACTTCTACCATAAAATGAATTAAAATATGAATTTATTATGGTAAAATCATTTCTTATTGCAGGTCTGGGCGGATTTTTAGGAACATCGTTCCGCTTTCTCATCTCACGATATTTTCAATTTCATTATGTTTCGGTTTTCCCTTGGGGAACATTCTCTGTCAACATAATCGGCAGTTTTCTAATTGGAATGCTTTACGGTATTTCCGAAAAGGGGAATTTCATATCGCCCGAATGGCGGATTTTCCTAACCGTTGGCTTATGCGGCGGATTTACAACTTATTCGTCATTTTCAAATGATGCATTTCTATTATTACAAAGCAAGGAGTTTCTGCGTTTTGCTACTTATTCCGGCTTGAGTTTCTTTTTAGGCCTCTTAGCTGTCTTTTTCGGTAGGTTAATCATTAAAATCATATAGTTATGAAAAGTAATCCCACAGCTTTAATATTGCGAATATATATCAGTTCTACCGATAAATACAAAGATGGATTACTGTACGAACATCTTGTTTTCAGTGCCAAAAAATATGGATTGGCAGGGGCAACCGTACTAAAAGGCATTCTTGGGTATGGGGCCAGTTCAGTAATACATTCTTATAAGTTTTGGGAGGTAACTGAAAAACTGCCTACGGTCATTGAAATTATTGACGAAGAAGAGAAAGTACTTGCATTCTTTGAATCCATAAAGTCTGTTTTGGAAAAGGTTCGTTATGGTTGCTTAGTAGCAACAGAAAAAACGAATGTTCTAATGTATAAAACCGGAAATAAAAACATTTAAAACAACAAACATGAAAATTCAAAAACTCGAAGCAATTGAAATACTCGATTCAAGAGGAAACCCAACCGTTGAAGTAAATTTAAAACTTGAAGACGGAACAACATCGCGAGCAATGGTCCCGAGCGGAGCATCAACAGGAGAAAGAGAAGCGACAGAACTAAGAGATGGCGACCCTAAACGGTACGGAGGGAAAGGGGTTCTAAAAGCAGTCGAAAATGTCAATTCTGTCATTACAAAGGCCATTGCAAATAAATGCTTCGCCAATCAACGGGAGCTTGACTATTTTCTGATTGATCTGGATGGAACCAATAACAAAGCTAAGTTGGGCGCAAATGCCATACTCGGTGTTTCAATGGCTTTTGCCAGAGCTAAAGCGAAGAGTTCACAACTTTCATTATATCATTATTTAGGAGGAAGTAATGCCTACATATTGCCTGTTCCTTGTATGAATGTCATCAACGGAGGTAAACATGCGGACAACACAGTCGATTTTCAGGAATTTATGATTGCTCCTCACAATGCTCCATCATTTAGGGAATCAATCCGTATGGGCGAAGAAGTTTTTCATGCGTTAAAAGCTGTCTTAAAATCTAAAGGATTAAGCACAGGAGTTGGCGATGAAGGTGGTTTTGCACCTGACTTAAAATCGAATGAGCAAGCCGTAGAAATGATACTTGAAGGAATCACTAAAGCGGGTTACAAGCCAGGAGTAGATGTAAGCATATGCCTTGATCCTGCATCCAGTGAAATGTGGGAAGATGGAAAATATAAATTCTTTAAAAGTTCACAGAAATTAGTTTCCAGCGATGAGATGGTAAAACTATGGGAGAGCTGGGTAAATCAATACCCCATTGTATTACTGGAAGATGGCATGGCTGAAAATGACTGGGAAGGCTGGAAAAACCTGACTGATGTAATCGGAAATAAAATTGAGATTGTTGGTGATGATTTATTCTGCACGAATAAATCCATTTTAGCTGAAGGCATCAGTAAGGGCGTTGCCAATTCGATCCTGATTAAATTAAATCAGATAGGAACTGTTACGGAGACTTTAGAAACGATTGAGCTGGCATATAAGAACTCCTACAACTGTTTTGTATCACACAGAAGTGGTGAAACAGTTGATAGTTTTATTGCTGATTTAACAGTCGGAATTAATGCGGGACATTTAAAAACAGGTAGTGGTTGCCGTGGGGAACGTATTGAAAAATTCAATCAGCTTATGCGAATTGAAAATGAATTAGGAAAATCAGCTCAATTTGCAGGATTAAAGGCCTTTAAGAACGCTAAATAGAAACAATATTCATTAGACCTATAAAGTAATGACGAGGTGGTGAGTTGCAAAGAGCAATACGCTTATTTAAATTTCTTCCTCGCCTGGTAATGACTTACTTCGAGGAATAACACACTTCAGAGCTAAGCAGTCGGGGAAATTATTGTGCTTTCCCTACCCTATTTTTCAAATTCATCAACCGGTTCGTCAATTCGACAAATTGTTTCTCCTTTATTAATTGCCGGTGTTACATTTACGGTAACTACAATACCGCTGATTGGCGCAAAATACTTTTTCAGGATATTCCCGAAATAATCAGTAACATACCCTACCATTGTGCCTTTGGTAACATACTGGCCCTTTTTCACAAAAGAATACAGCATACCATCATAATCACTTTCTATAAAGTGCTCATTCACCAGATACACCGGATGTTCATTTGTAAAGGTTTCTCCGTCCAGCATCTGAAGCGTTCGCATCACATTGATTAATCCTTTTTTGGCAAAAGCTATTTCTTGCGAATCGGCATAACCCCGATCGCCCCACTCCAATGAAATGGCAGGTATACCCAGCCGGGTAGCAGTTATGTCGGTATATATTTCCACTTCACCGGGATCGCCTAATGAATATTTTTCAGGTATCAGGTAATTGTTTCCAACAGCTTTAGCAAGCATTAACGATTTCTCACAGAGTTCGCTCTCCGGGCAATCATACTTGAAATACACATAATCAACCAATTCTTCATTAAACTCGCCACCATGCATATCGATAAAATAATCACTCTTTGCCATGACCTCATGGGTTAATGCATAGGCAATGCGTTCTGAAACAGTCCCGTCTTTCTTCCCGGGGAAAATCCGATTCAGGTTTTTGTGATCGATTGGACTGTTGTAAACTGATCGTGTTCTGAATGATGGAATATTCGCAATGTGAACCAAAACTAAGGTCCCTGACAATTTCTCGGGATCTATTTCCTGGATTAATTCTTGGCCAACAACAATTGGGACATATTCCGTACCATGTATTCCTGCAAAAAGCGTTAATACAGGCCCCTGCTTTTTCCCATGAATAATTGTTATCGGAACAAATGTTCCTTCATCAGCCCCTTCTTCAATTCTTAATTTACCGGAAACCTTTTCGCCCTGTTCGGCGGTAATTGCCCCAATAGCAAAGGTATTCGAATTTTGTGCGATGAGGCTAAAAGGCGTAAGTAAGGCAATCAAAACGACCATATACCGCAGGATTAATCCGATGGGAAAACCACTGCGCCCTTTACCGAAACAATCAATTGCACTCATGCTAATCCATGTATTCCTAATTTCAAATCCCAAAGGTTAATATCACCTTTAAAGAAGGTGTATTTTTTCATTTAACCAATTACCCTTATCTTCTAAATTGTATTACGGTTAAAACAACAAATCGGGTCGAAAATTTGCAGGCTTTTCTGCATAAAATAGCTAGTTTAGTTCCTTTTTTAAATCGGGAGGGAATGGACGAAAAACATTTAAGTATTGACGAGGAGAAGCTTCGTAACTTAATTGAATTAGCGACTGACGGCATTCTTATTGGATCGAACGAGGGAATCATTATTGAAGCGAACTCAACGTTTTGCTCCATGATTGGTATGCACAAAGAAGAATTGGTTGGATTATTTATTGCCGATTTGCCTTTTTCAGATGAAAGTGTAACGCAAAGTCCCTTTCGATTCGATTTGCTCAGAAGCGGACAACTTGTTGTTAGTGAACGGGAACTTGTTCTCCCCGACAGGACGAAAATTACCATTGAAATGCGTACAAAGATGATGCCCGATGGTACCTACCAGTCTATTTACCGCGATATTTCGGAACGTAAAAAATATGAACGGCAATTGTTGGATTATGCCACCCGACTGAGCAAATCAAATGAGGATAAAGATCAGTTCATTACGATCCTGGCACATGATTTAGTGAGCCCTTTCAATACGATTATCGGTTATCTGGGATTACTTACGTCTGATTTCGATCGTTTTGACCGACCAGAAATCAAGAAACAGCTGAACATTGTGCACAATACGTCCAGAAAAGCGCTTGAGCTACTGCATGAAATCCTAACCTGGTCACGGACGAACTCCGGAACCATAGACTATGAGCCGGACTACTTCAAGTTGAAAGATATTTGCCAAAAAGCTATCGAGATTTTAGAACCGATTGCAGAGAACAAGAAAATCACCATTACAAATGCCCTTGACCCGGAACTACTGGTTTATACCGATGCCAATATGCTTCGGATCATTATTCGCAACCTGCTTACCAATGCGCTGAAATTCACGCATCTTAATGGGCAGGTAACCCTTGAAGCCACGAAACAGGATAGTCATGTAGTTTTATCAGTAAAGGATACGGGAAAAGGAATTAGCCCTGTAATATTAGCTGCTTTATTTAAAAATGTCCATAACAAACCCACCAAAGGAACATCCCGGGAAATCGGAAATGGCTTAGGATTATCCATCAGCAAAATGCTGGCTGAAAGGCAAGGAGGATCGATCTGGGTTGAAAGTGAAATAGGAGTCGGCAGTACCTTTTTCGTTCGCATCCCGGTTCGTAAGAATGATGAACCGGCGAACAAGGTTTAGTCCTAGACCAGCTGCCTAATCAGACCAAAAGCTCATAAAGGGAGTTGTGTCTGGCTTGATGATATATACCTCCGCTCTTTCCTTGACTTTTTTCACCCTCTAAATGCGAAAAATATTCGAAAACCGGAATCACAAAACACCCCTTACTGCCGATCGTTTTCTATCTTGATCTCCCGTCATTTGTTTGCAGACATCTTCAGGCTTGCCCAAGCCTTTAGCCTGGCTATTCTTAATAGGAGGCCCCTTTCCTATTCATTAAACTAAAATCTTATGTGTAAAACAAGCTAAACCTTTGTGCTAAATCGGCTGAATTTGCATAAATTAGTAAGGACAGTAGTTTGTAAGCTTTTAATTCGTTATTAGACCAATAAAAACAATAAGTGCTACAACAAATCTGCTACTTAAAGCCAATCAACAATTCTCAACAAAAGAGAAAATTTATTCAATATGAAACAAACAGCAAACCTGATCTTTTTGCTTTTTACCTTAATCCTTCTGCAAACATTGACTGTTACCGGAAAAGACAAGGATAAAAAAGATACCGTTACAAAAAACTTGTCGATTATACCGCTACCAGCCATTGCCTATAATCCCACCAACGGTTGGTTATTAGGGGTAGCTCCCGGTGCCAGTTGGTTTATGGGCGATCCCTCGAACACCAGCATCTCTTCAGGCTTAGGAACACTCATTTATACCACCAAAAAACAATTCCTGTTTACAGCTAAAACCAATGTGTTTTTATCAGGCGACAGCTGGAACCTAATGGGTGACTGGCGGTACTTTATCACATCGGCACCAACCTATGGCTTAGGTACAGGACCGCAATCGGGGAAACCTGTTGGAACCGGCATTGAATATGCCGACGGGCTGTTCAGTTCACCCATCCCGGACGAACAGATGATGGATTTCAATTATTTGCGTTTTCACGAAACCGTTTTAAAGCGCATTGAGGATACTCGTTATTTCCTGGGTTTGGGTTATCATCTCGATATTCATTCGCAAATTGAAGATAACCTGCTGGATCTGACAGCGGACCAGCCAGTAATGACCAGTCATTATGCTTACCAAACAGCGAAGGGCTTTTCGCCCACCAAATATGTACTCTCAGGTATCTCGCTAAATGCGTTGTATGATAGCCGTGATAATGCCGTAAACCCGTACAGCGGACGATATGCCTTTGTGAATATCCGGATCAACCCGAAATTTTTAGGAAGTGATAAGAGCTCCAGCCTTCTGTGGCTCGAGTATCGCGATTACCTTCACCTGGATAAAGACAGACCACGGCATCTACTTGGGTTCTGGACTTACGGATGGTTCATAACATCGGGCAAAGTACCTTACCTCGATCTACCAGCTGTAGGCTGGGATCAGTTTGGTCGTTCAGGACGAGCTTATACACAAGGTCGTTTTCGCGGCGAAGACCTGATGTATGGAGAGATGGAATATCGTTTCCCCCTACAAAAGAACAAAGAGATGTTTGGAGGTGTGCTTTTTATAAACAGCACCACTGCCAGTAATCGCATGGGTGATATTGGCTTATTCAAATACCTCGATCTTGCATATGGTGCCGGCCTGCGTGTAATGGTTAATAAGAAGTCGAGAGCGAATCTGAATATCGACTATGCTATAGGCCGATACGGAGCCGGTGGTTTCTATTTTGGCATTAACGAAGTATTCTGATATACGAGATACAAACGAAGAATCGCTAATAACAGACAAATGAAAAAATTACTAGTCCTGACCCTCTTGTGCCTTTCTTTTGGTCAACTGTTTGCACAGTATTCGCAATTACAACCAAACGACACAATCCGAAGCAAATATCCCTATAAATTTCCCTTGCTGGCAGCAAAAGCATGGGAGCGTGGCTTTGATATTCCCTATCCCTGGGGAGCAATGGCCAACTTCTTTACAGCTAAACAAGATATTGAAATCACGGAAATTGCTGTTGGCCTATCCGATGGTGTATTACCCGACGTTCCCCTAACCGACCTGACTGATTTACTTCAATTTGGCAAGATGAATGCCCAAGCCACCTCCTTAAATGTTCGTCCCGACTTATGGGTGCTCCCTTTCCTGGATGTTTATGGTATCATCGGGAAGGCATGGGCTCAAACAACCATTGAACTGACCTATCCGGTAGACCTGAAAGCTGTTGCCGACCTTGAAGGTACCAGCTATGGTTTTGGTGTCACCGGAGCCGGCGGCGTCGGTAAATATTTCTTTGTTGTTGACGGCAACTGGATCTGGACTATGATGAGTAACTTCAAAGATCCGGTACAGGCCAAAAACTTATCGATACGACTGGGACGGGCATTTAAGATTAGTCAAAAGCCACAATCGAACCTTGCCGTGTGGGTTGGTGGTATGCGCATTAAAATGGGCGGTGTAACCGAAGGTACAATTGGTTTTCGAAATTTACTACCTGCCGAAACCTGGGATCGACGCGACGAGATTGTCGATCAATATTGGAACTGGTATAACAACGAAGCTAAATTGCCACAAAAATTGATAGCTGATAAAGTGCTCACCCCGGT
>NZ_JBZQJF010000120.1:0-3833 GCF_059905295.1 Mangrovibacterium sp. | reverse complement strand
TTCAACCTGCATCTTTCTAAAAGCTAAGTTCAACGGGTGATTTCCTCCTACCGTCGGAACTTCCCGTTTACACTAAGCTTTTAGTTCGATTCCGGGCTTGATAAAAATAGGCCGATCCGCATTAGCAAGACTTTGCGATAACAGTTTTGGGTATGTAGCTCTGGTAGACTAAAAACTTTCCTGCTTTATCTCATATTTTGAGCTATTGGTGCTTCTGATTGGAATGGAAATGCTTTATTGTTGGAGATTGAAGCTTGAAGTGTTTTCCCGATACTCAGATTGTTGTTTACTTGTAATAGAATTAAAAACAGGGTAGCTTCAGTTTCTGATAAACCACCATGATCCTTTCCAAGGGAAATCAATTATTGCTACCTTTCGGCTTCAATAATCAAACAAACTGCTACCATGAAACGAATATCAATCCTATGTTTTCTCCTGATTAGTGCCTTGTTTGCGGCACATGCTCAAAGTTATCTCGATAAAAGTTGGAAACAAGTTGCGACTCAAATGCCTGATGAATGGTATGGAACCCCAGCAGCCAAAGATGTGGCTGCCAATGTATTGCTTTGTCAGAAAGATGTTGGCGGATGGGCCAAGAATAAGCCTTATCATCACAAATTGACCGAGGCTGAGAAAGCCTCTTATGAGGAAGAGAAAGGGGAGATTGGTGCTACGATAGATAATGGCGCTACTACCCGCGAAATGCTTTTCCTGGCGAAAGTATACACCCATCAGCCCGAAAAGCAATACCGCGATGCTTTTCTGCGCGGGTTGAATTATATATTTGAAGCCCAGTATGAAAATGGGGGATGGCCTCAGTTTTTCCCGGTACGCGAGGGCGTGAATGTGCGCTATTCGGGAGACATTACCTACAATGATGATGCAATGGTTAATGTGATGCGCCTGTTGGAGGATGTGTTTAAGGATCATCCGGATTTTAAGGCTCTTCAGTTGAATGATGAAATTAAAGCAAGAGCCAAGGCCGCTTTTGATAAAGGCGTGGATTGTATCCTGAAAACCCAAATTCGGGTCGACGGGAAGCCAACAGTTTGGTGTGCCCAACACGATCCGGTGACTCTGGCCCCTGCTCCTGCCCGTAAATTTGAACTGGCCTCCTTTAGCGGTGGCGAGTCGGTAAATATTGTTGAATTGCTCATGGATTTGAATCATCCTTCTCCGGAAGTCATTGCTGCTGTTGAGGGAGCAGTGAAATGGTTCGAGACGCATAAGATTGAGGGCATTCGATTAGAGAAACTTCCGAATAAAGAAGGGAAGATGGATTTGACTGTTATTCCCGACCCGAATGCAAAAGCTTTGTGGGCCCGTTTTTATGATCTGGATACTGAGAAGCCCTTTTTCTGTGGTCGCGATGGCATTAAGAAAAATACCTTAGCAGCCATTAGTTATGAGCGCCGTAATGGCTATGGCTGGTATACTGATAAGCCGGAGACGATTTTGAAAGCTTATCCGGAGTGGCATAAGAAGTGGGTAACGAAAGAATAAGATTGAAAAGGGATTTCGCCGATTGGTGGAATCCCTTTTCAATTATTGGCTGTAATAAATACGACTGATGGATTAGAAGCTTAATATGGCTGCTCCTTCTTTTACTCGTTCGTGAATGAAAACAGAACCGACAACTGTTACTCCGTCGAGTAAATCTTCTGCTTCGTAACCTCTTACTTTTGCACAGGGCGGGCAAACTCCGATTGCGCAACCATTGTCGATAACTTTCTGAATCATGTCCTTCATCATTGGATCTTCTGGATTAGGTCGGGCACGTTCTGCAGCTCCTTTACGAACCCAATCGATTCCGGAGCTAACCAGGAAGATTGAAACATCCAACCCATTGTTAATTCCGCCATTGGCGATACTCCATGCTACTGATGAGCGTTCATTGTCTAAACCATGAGAAATAACTACGACTAATTTTCTTGCAGTTTCCATAACATCTGATTTTAATGATTAAAAATTTGGATTATCAAGTTTGATAGCTGATTTGCAATTGTTACGCACAGAGGTTGATGGAATTCGAGAAAGCGTCTGATCACGATACAAATAACCAAACCTAGCAGGAGCACTGTTGTCAACAGACGAGCCAGATCGAAATTACCTGCAAGAGTGAAGCTTGTTTTTGTGTGATGCTGATTTACGAATACGTTTTTCATTGTTCTCTGTGTTTGTACAATGCAAAGTTGAGAACAATTGGACGTTCGTATTTTGCTGAAAAGTCCGATGATTGGTCTAATTCGTCCAAAGCACGAAAAAGATCATAAAGCCAGTGATTTTTTGTATTCAGTGGGGTTTTTCCCGGTGTTTTGTTTGAATACCCGACTGAAATGTGAGAGGTCTTCAAAGCCGGTTTCAAAAGCAACCTCGGTAACTGTTTTGACCGAGTTGACCAGTAAGTTCGCTGCATGTTTTACCCGTCGTTTCATAATCCATTTGCCGGGTGTAGTATCGTAAATTTGTTGAAACTCCCGCTTAAAAGTCGACAGGCTGCGGTGGCAAAGTTCAGCATAATCTTCAAGCCGCAGGTTAAAGCAGTAGTTCTTCTCCATGATTTGTTGCAGCGAAGGTTTATCGGTTTCGGCCAGGTTATTGAAATAGGAGGTTAGCAGCGGATCGCAGTTGACCAGGTTCATCAGTAACTCTTTCAACTTTAAAACAAGGATATGATCAGGCGGACGGTTAATGCCTCTGAAATAGGTTAGCATGGAATGAAAATACCCTTCGAGAAAGTCCGATGACTGAACCATTCGGGCTGTAAATTCTTCCGGATTTTCTGTTCGGGCTAAAGGCACTTTCCCCTTCATCTCGTTAATGGTTTCGCGGATCAACTCGTCGGAAATAAAAAAGCCCAGCATACAGTATTCGTTGTCGAAATATTGATGAATGACTTCGGCTCCCTTTTTCAGATACAGTGTTTGCCCGGGCACCAAGGTCCATTCTCCGGTCATTGTTTTGTAGGTTTTTTTCCCGCTAAGTACGTATACCAGGTAATCGTTTCGCGAGAAAATACCAATCTGTTCGGCTTCTATCGGACAGGTGTATTCCAAACAAACCGTATCGTGGTATTGAAATCGGTTAAAGCTCAGATTCTCTTTAACGATTTGGTAAAAATTCAACATGGCGATCCTCCCTTGTTAATTGTAATTCAATTATTTCTATTTCTTTGAATGAATTGAAGATGTTTATGTCCTTTATAACGATGTTTGCAGAGGAGGGGTTATCCTTTTACATGGGAATCTTTTAGGGGACATTGATCGATGAGGTACTTCCGGGAAGGAAATTTGGTTCGTACTTTATAGCAGAGTTTTATAAATTTGAGCAACCCAATAATAAACCCAATAACAATGACAAACTCATCACGCCGAAGCTTTCTTAAACTAGCAGCGGTAGCCGGTGTTGCTACTACCGGATTGACAACCGCATGTGTTCCGGTTGGAAAAAAGAAACTGAAACCTGAAAAGAAGGGGTTGACCTTCCTGTTTCAGGGCGACTCCATTACGGATGGAAATCGGGGAAGGACCGAGGATCCGAATCATATTTTAGGACATGGTTATTGCTTTGCAGTGTCGAGCCGTATTGGTGCCGACTTTCCGGAAGCCGGTTTTCATTTTATAAACCGGGGTATTAGCGGAAACACCGTAACCGATTTGGCCAACAGGTGGCAGGAAGATACACTCGCCCTAAAGCCAGATGTGCTGAGCATACTGGTTGGTATAAACGATGTGAATGCCTTGGTTGAAGAAAGTGATAAGGCTATTGACCTGGCTACTTTTGAGGCGACTTACCGCTCGCTGCTAACACAGTGCCGTGATCAAAATCCGGAT
>NZ_JBZQJF010000119.1:0-7044 GCF_059905295.1 Mangrovibacterium sp. | reverse complement strand
GAGTTTACAGACCTTTACAGAAGAATTTAAACGATCAAACATTCATTTATGAAAAAGCAATTTTTGTGGCTTTCCTTTTGTTTGTTCCTGCTTGCCTGCAGTGCTCCAGTTCAAAAGGATAAGAATCTATTAAAACTATGGTATGATAAACCCGCCGGACAGTGGGAAGAGGCATTGCCCATTGGAAACGGTCGCCTGGGGGCTATGGTTTTTGGTACGCCGGAAACTGAACATTTACAGTTGAATGAAGAAACCGTTTGGGCCGGCGAACCTGGAAACAACTTACCAAAAGGTTTTAAAGAGATTTTGCCCAAAGTTAGACGATTACTTTTTGAAGGGAGATATAAGGACGCCGAGACTTTAACAATGAGCCGGGTTCCTCGGCATGCGCCGGAAGGAAACAACTACGGAATGCCGTATCAAACAGTCGGCGATGTGTATTTTGAATTCCCGAACCAGGGAGCTATTTCAAACTATTATCGTGATCTCGATTTGACAGATGCCGTTAGCTCGGTGAGTTATATTGCTGATGGAGTGACATACAAACGGGAATTTCTTTCAACAGCAGTTGACCAGGTGATTGCCGTTCGGTTTACCGCCAGCAAAAAAGGAAAAATCAACTTTACCTTGAAAGCTGAAAGCCCACATACTGTCAATCATGTTCAGGTCGAGGGCGACCAACTGGTGTTGACCGGTAAAGGCGAATCGGTAGAAAATAAAGAAGGAAAGGTTGAATTCAATGCCCGCTTTTATCCGGAAATTGAAGGTGGAACATTGGAACAAAATGACGCTTCGTTAACCGTAAAGAATGCCGATGCTGCAACGGTGTTGATTTCAATTGGAACAAACTTTAAAAATTATAAAGATCTGAGTGGGGATGCTGAAACGGTTGCTAAAGCTTACCTGGCGGAAGCCAGTGCCAAAAGCTTCGAAACAATCAAAGAGGCCCATGTTGCCGATTACCAGAAGTATTTTAAACGGGTTGAGTTAAATCTTGGTGTAACCGACTCGGTGAAGAATCCAACTGACCAGCGTATTGCCGATTTTGCAACCGGCAACGACCCGCAACTGGTATCTCTGTATTTCCAGTTTGGCCGCTACCTTTTGATTTCTTCATCACGTCCGGGAACGCAGCCTGCAAACTTACAGGGAATTTGGAATCACCAGTTGAATCCGGCCTGGGATAGTAAATACACGGTGAACATTAATACTGAAATGAATTATTGGCCGGCTGAGGTGACCAACCTTTCGGAAATGCACCAGCCTTTGTTTTCGATGATAAAAGACTTATCCCAAACCGGTCAGCAGTCCGCTCGTGAGATGTATGGTGCGCGTGGTTGGATGATGCACCACAATACCGATATCTGGCGATTTACCGGTCCCATTGACGGCGCATTTTACGGGATGTGGCCGATGGGTGGGGCCTGGTTGTCGCAGCACATGTGGCAACACTACCTGTTCTCAGGCGATAAAAAGTTCCTTGCCAATGTATATCCGATACTGAAAGGCGTTGCTTTGTATTATGTTGATGCACTTCAGGAAGAGCCTACACACGGTTGGCTAGTGGTAAGTCCGTCCATGTCGCCCGAAAATCGTCACCCCGGTGGTACATCGATGTTCGCCGGAACAACTATGGATAACCAGTTGGTTTTCGATGTTTTTTCAAACCTGATTGATGCTTCTTCTGCTCTGGATACCGACAAAGCATTTGCCGATACGGTGCAGACAATGAAAGCGCGTCTGGCACCCATGCAGATCGGTCAACACACTCAGCTGCAGGAATGGCTGAAAGATTGGGATCGCGTCGATGATAAGCATCGTCACATTTCGCACCTTTACGGATTGTATCCGAGTAACCAGATTTCGCCGTTTGAGTCGCCGGAACTTTTCCAGGCAGCGCAACACACGCTGGAATATCGTGGCGATAAGTCAACCGGATGGTCGATGGGCTGGAAAGTGAACTTTTGGGCTCGTTTGCTGAATGGTGATCGCGCTTATAAACTGATTGAAGATCAGTTGACACCTTCACCACTGGAGAAAAAAGGAGAAAAGGGAGGTACTTACCCGAACCTGTTCGATGCACATCCACCCTTCCAAATTGATGGTAACTTTGGTTGTACTGCAGGTATTGCAGAAATGCTTGTTCAGAGCCAGGATGGCGACATCTTCCTGTTGCCGGCTTTGCCTTCCAAATGGCCTTCCGGTTCGGTCAAAGGCTTGCGTGCCCGCGGTGGATTTACTATCGATATGAGTTGGGAGAATGGCATGGTGAAAGAGCTAACGATTTATTCTGAAGTTGGAGGGAACTGTCGCTTGCGTTTAGCTAACGAGTTGACCGGCGACGTACAATTGACCAAGGTGGAAGAAGGAACGGTGAACACCAATCCGCTTTTCAAAATTGCAGACATCAAAAAACCTTTGGTTAGCGAAAAAGCTGAATTGAAAACCGTTGAGTTAAATCCAACTGAACTGTTTGACTTTACGACAGAAGCAGGCGGAGTTTATCACTTTGCAGCAAAATAGTTGAACTAGCTAATTTGGAACGAAGTAAAAATATGAAGCCGAAGAATAAGATTAACTGAGAATGATCTTGTTTCTTCGGCTTATTTCGACGATAATGACTCAACAAATGAATAAGATCAAAATTATTTTGGCCGCTGTATGTTTCGGCTTGCTGGCTATGTCACAGGTTTTTGCCAATGGTAAAACGCATCTTGTTGTTGCGCAGGATGGTTCGGGCGATTACACCAGTATTCAGGAGGCGGTAACTGCTTGCGGAGCCTTTCCGTCGGAGCCCAAAGAAATTTTCATCAAAAACGGAATCTATCACGAGAAAGTTCTGATCGACTCTTTTCAAACCAACCTGACTCTTGTTGGTGAAAGCCGCGAGAAAACAATCATTACCAATGGTGATTACGCCGGACAACCCGGAATCGGAACCTTCAATAGTTATACGGTAAAAATAACCGGGGACCATGTTTCGATTCAGAACCTGACCATTGAGAACTCGGCAGGTGAGATGGGGCAGGCGGTTGCTTTGCATGTTGAAGGAGATTATTTCAAGGCCAGAAACTGTGCTATTTTAGGCGATCAGGACACGATCTATGCCGCCGGACAAAAGAGCCGTCAGTATTTCTCGGACTGTTACATTTCAGGAACCACCGATTTTATCTTCGGTGCTGCAACGGCTGTATTCGACAATTGTACACTTCACAGTAAAAAGAATTCGTACATCACAGCAGCGAGCACGCCACAAGGGAATGCTTATGGCTATGTTTTCCGAAACTGTAAGCTTACGGCTGATCCGAATGTGACCGAAGTGTACCTGGGACGTCCCTGGCGCGATTATGCCAAAGTTGTTTTCATCGATTGTGTGATGGGAAGCCACATCAGGGCTGAGGGCTGGCATAACTGGTCGAAACCCGAGCGCGAGAAAACGAGTTTTTATGCTGAATACCACAGTGCCGGTGATGGGGCAAATCCGTCCGGAAGGGCTAGCTGGTCGCACCAATTGACTAAAAGAGAAGTAAAGAAATACAAATTGAAGAACATCTTTAGTTCGTGCAGTGCGTGGGATTTGGTCGATCTGAAATTTTCAAAATAAGTCTAAGATCTTACCATTTTTAGCCAATAATTTATTGGCTTTTAAATCGACTTGAATCTTTGTGGAATTTTGAGTTGATCCTTTCCTCGTATTCCTGGTCAATCTTCAAAAACATTTTTTGCTCAGATAAGTGTTTCTCATTAACGGCTGGATAGGTAGCAAGACTCTTCGCTCTCTGTAAATATTTGGGCGCCTATCCACTAACTTGTTTGTATGGAAACAAAAAAGAGTCACAGTAAGGACTGTAACTCTTTAATAATTTAGTGGAGAATATCGGAATCGAACCGATGACCTTTTGACTGCCAGTCATAAAAAATGGTATTTTTTTGATTTCTTTTAGTTTCCTATGTTTGCACAATACATTGTGGTACAGTGTGATACCTGCTTATTTTTTCTTTTTATATTATGATTTATTCGAAGTTTGTGTGTACATTTGTGTGTATAAAAATGAATTGTACACATGGGAAGAAAGAAGCCTGATATAGCGACTGCAATCATTTTGGAGAAACGAGTGACAGATAAAGATGGATTGCATCCCGTAAAATTAAGAATAACCTACCAAAGAAGACGTAAGTATTATGCCGTAAAGGGCGAGCATTATAGTGTTGATGGATTCAGTGCAGTGACAAGCCCTGTGGGGAGGGGAAAAAACAAGGAAAAACGAAAAACACTCGAAGCAATTGAAAATCGGGCGATCGAGATCATCGACGATGTTCTTGTCAATTTCAGTTTCGAGGCATTTGAAAGAGAGTATTTAAGTCATAAAGTAAGAAGTAGCACTGTCGCAGATTTTTTTGAGGATAAAACGAAAGAACTTGATGAAGCAAACAAGGTTCAGACTGCTATACTCTATCGGTCAACTTTGATCAGTCTCTTGAAATTTGATCCGAAAATCACGTTCCAGAAAATTACACCTGGCTATCTTGAAAAATACCAAAAGTGGATGATCGAACAAGAGAATTCATATACCACTATTGGAATGTATATGCGCAACCTAAAGCATATTGTCAATAGAGCAATTGACGCAAGAATCATTGGAGATTATCCTTTTGGCGACCCTAAAAAGGGGAAATACAAAATACCCGACGGGAAGAATAAGAAAAAGGCTCTGACTTTGAAGGATATTGAAAAGCTTTTTAGTTATACCCCGACCGATAAAAACGAGTACCTGGCTTTGAATTATTGGATTTTGAGCTATTTGTCAAATGGGATGAATATGATTGACATAGCGAACCTCAGATACAAGGATTTGAAGGGTGATAACATTGAATTTATTAGGCAGAAGACTCGGGATACGTCGAAAGAAGTTCCGGTTATTAGGGTGTATCGTCTCAAAGAAATAGACGCAATTATCAAAAAGCTCGGTAATTCTGATCGGTCAAAGGACAATTACATATTTCCCATCTTTTTGAAGGGGGACGATGGGATAACTAAACATAAGAAGCTTCAGCAGCATATTAAGCAGACAAATAAATATATTCGCAGAATAGCTGAGAACGTAGGGATTACAACCGAAATAACTACGTATTGGGCAAGACACTCCTATAGCACCATTCTCAAGCGTTCTGGCGCTCCTATTGAATTTATCAGTGAGCAACTTGGGCATCAAAGTACTAAAGTCACAAGACATTACCTGGATAGCTTTGAAGATGAACACAGGGAAAGGTTTTCTACTGTTTTACTTCCGCAGATTGATGGAAAAAAAACTATGTGATCGAAAAGCACCTAAGATAGTTCGTGAAAAGTAATAGCAAACAAAAAATAAGGCTCGTGATCCTTTGTATTCTCCTTTGAAGAAAGATCCAAGAGCAGGCCTGCTGGCACTTATTCCCCGTTGCATTCTTAACTATAATTCCTAGGTTAAAATACGATTTCCTATCTGAGTACAATACAATCTATATTTTAAAAAGAAGAAAAAAAAGGTAAAAAAAGAAGAAAAGTTCTTAGGAGTAGAATGGCTGAAACAGCAAGACTGTTCTGCCTTTAGACAAACGATTCACGTGATTAATTGAATAAAGATGGAGAAAGAACACTTGGTTTAGTCTTGCTTTTTTCGTTAAGGCATTCTGCTAAATTTACTTTTGTTTGTTTTGCTACCAAATGGATAGTCTTGAATATAATAAGATCGAAGACCAGATATGTTGTTACTGATTATATTTTTTGTAAATTAGTAGTTGTGACTAACTATCATCATGCCAGGACAAAAGAGAATAAAGCTAAGCTATGCCAACCATCGGCAACAAACTGTCGTGCTGATTCTTTTTGACTTTGATGTTGAGCTAATCAGTATCTTGAAACATATTGATCAGGCTCGTTGGAGCCAGACATTGGGTGCCTGGTACATTCCCCAAGCACAATTTGACTTACACCAGTTTTTTGAGGCGTTCCGAGAAAAGGCCTGGGTGGATTACGAGGGGCTGAAAACGACGATTGCCCCTGAATTGCCTGAAGCTCCACAAATCAAAAACGAAAGCCACCAGCTTCAAAAACTCGATGTTCCACCGGGCTACCGAGAAATGCTGGAGCAAAAGCGATATAGCCAGAACACCCAAAAGATTTACATCAGCTATATGCGTGATTTCACCAGCATGTTCCACAAGTTTGATTTGAAGGAGGTGACCAAAGATCAGATTAACCGCTATATTTTGTGGTTGATCCGTGAAAAAGGAATATCGGCCAGCCAACAGAACCAGCGGATTAACGCCATCAAGTTTTATTACGAAAAGGTGTTGGGACGTCCAGGAGAATATTACGCCATAGAACGTCCTCGCAAAAGCTTTGACTTACCCAAAGTGCTTTCTGAAAACGAGGTATTGGCGATATTACGAGCTACTGAAAATATTAAGCACAAAGCAATTCTTGGTACAATTTATTCGGCGGGTTTAAGACGGAGTGAGTTAATTAATTTACGTATCCAGGATGTACAGTTTGATAAACATATTTTATATATTAGAGGAGCAAAAGGAAAGAAAGACCGAACGAGTCTTTTATCCGATTCAATTAGCATTGTCTTACAGCGCTATATGCAAAAAGAAAAACCAAATTACTGGCTATTCGAAGGGCCTGGCAGAACAAAATACAGTACAAGCAGCATTGCTCGTGTTTTACACGCAGCTGTTTCGAAAGCAGGAATCCGCAAACGGGTAACACCACATATGCTTCGCCATTCGTTTGCAACCCACATGTTGGAGCAAGGAGTTGATATCCGTTACATCCAAACCATATTAGGACATGAATCAAGCAAAACAACAGAGATTTACACCCACGTAAGCACTAAATCTCTTGCAAAAATCAAAAGTCCATTAGACTTGATTTTAAAAGATAAAACACAAAATAACAACGACTTATAGTATGAACCCTATAAGCGAAGTATAATACAGCCGTCATATACACAGACGTTGAACTAAACCCCGCGATGCGGGCTAGGCTTGCATTGTGCG
>NZ_JBZQJF010000118.1:0-6094 GCF_059905295.1 Mangrovibacterium sp. | reverse complement strand
CGGTGTTCAACTTACCGAGTAATTCGGAAAGCAGACTTGCGTAGGGGATCAGTTCCTTTGGCAAAGTGTACATGTTGAAATAAAGATTACTGTACAGGATGTCGTTGGTGAAGGTGTTATGCTGCAGTACTTTTACGCCCGATACGTCTTTCTCGTCCATGCCAAACCATTCAATATCCGGACTGATGTCTTTCAATTTCAGCATCGGTATTGTTGCAAGTGCTTCCGGTGAATCTTCGCGTTTTTGGTAGTCAATCAAGGCTTTGGTGTCTTGCACCAGTGCTGTTTTTTCATCGTCGGTCAGGCTTTTTTTATAGGCTGCCAGTTCTTCTTTGGTTTGTTCATCAATTTTAGCCTGTAAGCCCGGTTCCGGTTTCATCACCATCAGCAAGGCATGCGGATTATTCAGCAGGTATTCCTGCATGTCTTCTTCCAGTATGTTGCTGGTGAGTGCTTTTTTCGCTTCGGACAGTGGCTTATCGAATTCCATTCCTAAAAACGGGTTATCGGCAAAGAACCAGCCCGGGTAACTTTGAAAGAAATACATCAAGCCTTTTTGAGGGGTGTTTCCTTCTTTGAGACTGAACTCCGTACGGTTTAAAATACCTTCGACGGTTTCTTTGTCGAATCCTTTCGCTACAACCTCTTTGATGGTATTAAAGACGGTTTCTTTGAAGAGATCTTTGTCTTCCGGATTGGCATTTTTGACAATAATTTCAAAAACATTCTGTTTGTGTTCGCTGAAATGAGCACTTACATCCCGGCCTATTCCTTTTTCCTGTAGGGCCAGTCGCAAAGGCGCCGATTCCTGGTTTACCAAGGCATCGGCGATCACATCGAATTGCATGCAAAGTGCTCTGGCGGTATCCTGTCCAACGACGAAGGAGAGATCCAGAAAGGTTTGATTTTTCGTGTCAGCACCTTCCGGAACGGCATACGTACATTCAGACTCCTTCATGGCATCAAAAGGCTTCTGCAGTGGAATATCTATTTTCTCGGTTGGCAGGTCGTATTTCGAAAGATAGGCTGAGTCTATAAAAGCCAGCTCTTTATCCAGGTCGGCATCGCCATAAAGTAGAATATGGCTGTTTCCCGGGTGGTAATATTTTTTGTGGAACTTGATGAAATGGTCGTAGGTCAGCTTGGGGATTTCGGTCGGGTAGCCACCGGATGCTACACCATAAGTGTTGCCAGGAAACAGGATTTTGTTTACCCGGTAATCCAGTTCGCGCGTTGGGTTGGAAAAAGCACCCCTCATTTCGTTGTAGACAACTCCTTTGTAGGTGATTGCATCATCCGGATTTTGCAATTCATAATGCCAGCCTTCCTGTTTTAGAATCCGGGGATCGGTATAAATCAACGGATTTAGAACAGCATCCAAATAAACATGCATTAGGTTGAAATAGTCTTTATCATTCATACTGGCTACCGGGTATGTTGTGAAGTCAGATCCGGTAAAGGCATTCAGGAAGGTATTTAACGAACCTTTCATGAGCACATCGAACGGACTTTTGACCGGGAAATTTTTGGACCCGTTTAAGACCGAATGTTCCATAATGTGTGGTGTGCCGTAATCGGTTTGAGGAGTCGTTTTAAAGGCAATGTTGAATAGCTTATTGGGATCGTCGGTTTGAATTTTCAAGAGTTCAGCACCACTTTTGTCGTGTTTAAATAAGAGGCATTCAGCATTTGCTTCTTTTACAAAACGCTTTTCAACCAAGGTGAAACCATGGTATTTTTCGCCTGTCTTGTATTTCTCCTTTGTTCCGCAGGAGGCCAGAACCAACAGGAGTAGGCAGGAAATCAAAAATGTAATTTTCCGCATGTTTCTAAGGTTAAGTGAGTAATTTTCAGTAAAAATATGTCTAATATACAAAAAAGGATGTTTGTGATGACTATCAGTTGGTTAAAAGAAGGAAGGTTTTATGCTGAATAACAAATAAAAACCACCGGTTTATTGCCGGTGGTTTTGATGATCTGAATGTCGTTGGTTAATTTTTGATTAGTTTCCCGGTTATAGTTTCTGATTTGAATGTTATTTTGTAAATGATCATTCCTTTCGGAAGTTGTTGAGTTGGGAATTCGAAGGTGTAGCCACTGCCGGCCTGGATATCCTGATCTGCCACAAAATGGAGCAGTCTTCCACTCAGGTCGAATAGCTCGATGCGGACGTGGTCATCCTCCGGTCTGGTGATTTGGAAATTAACCTGATTGCTAAACGGGTTCGGGAAGATGTGAATCCCGGCTTCTTCAGCAGTCTTCAGACTTGCGCTTTTTAAGGTGCTTTCGCATACCTTATAAGGCATTGGTGTTTCAAGTTGGTAGCCCTCCTTGGTGACATCCGTAATCTCGAGACACCATTCTCCGGCCGGGTTTCGGATTGCACGTGAGTCCAATACGACGAAGCCATCTGCATCGGTCGTGCCGCTCACATCTCCGGAAGTTGGTCCGGTGAAGTTTCC
Organism: Mangrovibacterium sp.; assembly: GCF_059905295.1. Classification (NCBI taxonomy): domain Bacteria; kingdom Pseudomonadati; phylum Bacteroidota; class Bacteroidia; order Marinilabiliales; family Prolixibacteraceae; genus Mangrovibacterium; species Mangrovibacterium sp. Next base: position 3,632 of record NZ_JBZQJF010000118.1, on the reverse strand, counting down.
GCTAACAGTTGCACCAGCAAGCGGCAATGCGTTTCCATCGGTAACAAAAACTGTTGCTTCAACATATTCTTTACTTCCTTTGGCACTCAATCTGGTTAAACTTTGTATTTCAACGTGCATTGGCTCGAGCGTTGGTCCCGGAGGAGTGCCCCATTCGGCTTCTCCCATAACGACAGGAGCCGATTTTCCGTTACTTGCCCACAAAGAATAGAGAATGTTCCCGGCATCGTTGGTTGAGTTTTCATCTCTCAAAAATTCAATGTATTCTTTTGATGTCGTTTGATATAAAAGTTGAGCTTTAACATAAGCAGGTGTTGCCGGGAGTGTATAGCTGGTATTGTCATAATTTTGCTCATCTGCGTATTGATAAGCCACGACAGGAGAACCAATGCTTTCGAAATTCGCATTGGTGAATCCGAGCGGTGGTATTCGGTTGTCTTTCACAACCTGGTTGTTTAAAACAAAGTGGAATGATGTTCCATCTTCCGAATTTGAAAGACCTGCAAGTTCTGCAACAGCATTGCTCATGCCCAGTTTTATCTCATAAATCTTGCTGTCGTCATTCTCGTCGGTTGTCCCTTGACCGTTTGTGTAGATTATTCCATGTTTTTCCAGGATCGCAGAAGTGTTATCGTAGGCTCCTGATTCGTAAATCAGATTGTCGTTTGCGTCGTAGGCTTGTAGGTTGATCCATATTCGCCTTCCCTCCGGATAGCCTGACGGTAGTTTGTGTCCCGTATTATTGGTTATTGTTACTGTCGCAATATTGTTGGTTACTGTTAGCTCTATCAAGGCTGCATTTTGCAGCATAAACAAAGCACGTTGTTTGCCTGCCTCCAAAGCAGCCGGATTTACCTCGGCGGGATAAAGTAAGGCGACCAAATCGGGAATGAAGGTGTTTCCACCGGTCATATCGTGCAGGGGAAGATTATCGCGATACACGGTTCCCCGTTTGTTTGCAGCCACTCCCGATACATCGTGCATGTGACAGTCCTGGCAGGTTGAAACCCCGGTCTCCAGTAAGTTCCCTCCAAAGGCTGTCCCGGTAACAGGTCCCTTGGCAAAGTCACTCATTCTCCATTCGCTGAACGTGCGCTCAACAGGAAGCATATTGTAAGTAGCAAAGCTGGACTCTGTTTTTTCGGCTAAGCCACCTAATATAGGGTTTCCGTCGGCATCGAAGGCCGGGCTGCTAACATCGTGGCAGGTGCCGCAAAAGTCGGATTGGCTGTGGAAAGGAGAATAAAATATTTGGTGCTTTGCCGCTGCATCCGTAAAGGGACCGCGTTTGGCGTTATTGGAATGAGCTACATACATACCGTTGCCGGATTGTAAAGGGATGTGCGTGATCGTTCCCAGGTAGTCCTGGTCCGATGGATAGGTTGAAGCTGTATAATCCGGATCGTTGGGGAATGGGTTAAGGCCAATAGCCGAAGGTTTTACCAGTTTGTGACAGAAGTCGCACTGAACTCCTTCGCGGTCGTTACTATTTAAGGCAGAACCATCAGTTGGGGTCGAACGTCCGGCTAACCAGCCATCGGGAGCGTGGCAGCGAATACATAAATCGCCGGATCCCGGAGCATCTTGCTCGGCAATAGCTAAGCAGGCATAAAACAAGGGGTCTCGGGCAGCTTGTGCCATCATACTTCCTCGCCAATTAAAAGCAGGTTCTACTGTTTGGTCGTATCCGCCATGGCAATTGTCGCATTTATCAGGATGTTCAATATTTCCGGAATCTCCCGGTTGTGAACCCGGCATAAAGAAAGTATCTAAAGTGGTTGCTATAGCAGCAATTAAGGCGACTGCTAAAAATAAGGGTAATAAGGCAAGTAAAGGTTTTTTCATAACATCATGGTTTTATGATAGTTTACGAAAAACCTTAGCCTTAGATGTAGTTTGGTTGTTGGAATTCAGTAGTTTGTATTTAATTTAAATAAGAAAGGCTACCGGTTAGGGTAGCCTTGATCTTTAAGCAGTTCCGCTTTATTCACAAATCTCAACATCCAGATGGATGGTGTAATATTTAGCTTCAGCAACAGGAATCGTTAAATCTTTGCCTTTGTAAGTTGTAAACTGACCTGATGCTGGTCTGGAAGTTGGAATTTCGTCATAAGCTTGAATTTTGACAGGTTCTTTTACATCCTGAAGGCTCCAGCTTCCAAGGTTGATAATGATGTTGCTGCCATCGTAAGTTACAGTTCCGTCGGTTGCTTTTTGCCCTGCATAAATTATTTGAGCTTCATCAATTGTAGGTTCAAAATAGTACCACCAGGCATTTCCTTCACCGACAGAATTTCCTGCATAGGCTGTTTCTACGTGTAGGGTACAATCTGTGTTTACTTCTCCATTATATGTATCAGTACAAACTCCGATTAATGTATAAGGAGCTACGAAATCAACTTCGTTACCAGTACCTGTATTGTTACTGTTGTTTCTGTTTACAATTATTTCAGTTGAATATTCAGAGCAGGGATTCCAGCTTTCAGGCAGGTAGGTTGTTATAATATAAGGATCAGTACTTTCAGATGTGTATAGATCTGATCCACCTGTATTATTATATATTACACCTCCCAATGTGATTTGGTGTATATTTTCAGTGCTTGTGAACGAATAGATAATTTGTGTTGCTGTATTGCTAATTGCGACAGTCACTGATTTTGTATTGTTGTAGAAGGCTTTTGTAATTATTGCTTCAGACTGGCCATCCGGGGCTATGCAAGTTGTTGCGCAATCCTGATCCGGCCAGGTCGTTTGTGGATCAGGGGCGGAAGCAGACTTGAGTGTCGATTCACTCGCATAGAAGTCGGTTGTTTCTTCTTTTTGGCATGCCCAGAAAAGGCCGGTAATGAGCGTAAGCACTAAGGCAATGGAGGTAGAAATTTTTCTCATACTAATTGTGTTAAAATTTAATTTGTTTAGTCTAATTTAAAATCGTGTTGAATGAAAAGATGGAATTTACCCTTTAAATTCAGGGTTTTACATATTTTGCCTGTTTTCGATTGATTGCGCAACGAAAAAGCACTCCATTTTTCTGTGAATAAAATTAGACTGGAATTTGATGAAAGTCAATAGGAATGGTGCGTGGGGGAGGTATGATCAGGTATAAATCGCTCTTTCGGTTATCAAAAACTATTTTTCGGTGATTTAAAACAAGTGTTCACTTATCCGCCTTTCTGATATTGACAAGGTAAGATTGATTTTGATTAATAAAAAAGTCTTTCAGCTTATTAAGGCGTGAAAGACTTCGGCTAAAAATGTATTCGATGGTCTTCTTTTAGTCTTTCCACCAATTTGAAAACGACTGTGTTGTATCGTGTAAGTAAACCGGTTCGCCTATCCGGGGAGTTAATGCAGGAATTGTTTGTTTAGCCCTGTTTTTTGCAAGCTCCACCAATGGTTCGTCCCAGGGGTGAGCAGCTAAGGCAAATTTCGAATTATGGACCGGCAGTATTCGTTGGGCTTTGAGATCGGTGGCAGCCTGGAAAAGCTGTTCGGGCAAGAGGTGAATGAATTTCCAGCGCTGGTTATATTGCCCTTGTTCAATAATGGCTAAGTCGAAAGGTCCGTATTGGTTCCCGATTTTTGCAAAATGGCTATCGTATCCGCCATCGCCACCTATAAAAAGGTTCATG
>NZ_JBZQJF010000117.1:0-2467 GCF_059905295.1 Mangrovibacterium sp. | reverse complement strand
GAAGATAAAAATCAGCCTTGCGTTTTCTGTTTCGTCTTTGGGGCAAGCCAAAGATGAAAACCCGCCTGGTAAGGCTAGCGGAAATTTATTGGAGCAGAATCGATCCTCTTCAACGCATCTTGAAAAAGACTTTCACAGCAAAAAAGGATGACCCCTGCCATCCTTTTCTCAAACTAACCAAAACCTATCTCTATGAAAAAAATCTACTTTTACTTTTACTCTCTTGTATGAAACAAAGATAGCTCACAGTTGTGTTAACGCCTGCCAACCCCTGTTAAAGTATGTTATAACTTGCCACTACCCGGGAATAAAGCCTAATGATAAAGCCTCAAATCGTTGCCTTTCCCCGGACTGAAATTCTTGTTAATGAGTTCTAAAATACAAGACATGACTGTCTTTTATTCCTGTTTTTTTCTTAAATTACTGAAAGAGTCAAACAAAGGAAACAGTTAGCCAATGGAAGTATTTCACCTAAACATACTCAATATTTCTGCCGTATTGCTGGCAGCCTATCTTGGAGGTGTTGCTATCCGAAAAATCGGATATCCGGCCATCCTCGGAGAGTTACTAATCGGTATTATCCTGGGACCGGGATTACTGGGGGTGCTCGAGCTTACCGAGTCGATCCACGTGCTGGCCGAAATTGGCATTATCTTGCTGATGGTATATATCGGGATGGAAATCGATTTTCACGACTTGAAAAAAGCTTCGTGGCCGGGGCTGCTGGCTGCACTGGGTGGATTCTTTGTCCCTTTTGCGCTAGGCTACTTTGCCGTGGTCTGGACAGGTGGTACAGCTATGGCCGGACTATTTGTTGCCATTGCCATTGGCGTAACATCGCTCGCCACCAAAAGTCGCATCCTCATTGATCTTAAACTGCTAAACACCCGTATTGCCCTGGTGCTGATGGCCGGAGCCCTGATATCCGATACCCTTGCACTGGTGATCTTCTCGGGGATTACCAACTTTGCTGAGTCGAATAGTGTGAACACCGGGGCTTTGCTACTCATTGCCGCCAAGATTATCCTTTTCTTTGCAATCACCATCTCCATCGGCTTGTTTGTGCTGCCGCGACTAGGGGATTATATTGCTCGTTCGGGAATCCAAAGCAGCACTGCTTACTTCACCCTGATCCTGATTGTAACTTTTGGCTATTGTGAGCTGGCCGAGCTGGCCGGTATGCATAGTATCCTGGGGGCTTTCATGGCCGGGCTATTCATCAAGGGTAACCTCTTTCCCCGCAAAATATCCAAAGAGCTCAACAAAGCCTTCTACGATGTATCAATTGGATTTATGGCCCCCATCTTCTTTGTGTCGGCTGGTTTTTTCGTTGATGTAACGGTGTTCCAAACCGACCTGGGACTACTGGTTCTGATTACCTTTTTAGCCATCGTTGGTAAGATTGTAGGGACTGCCCTCTTCTACCTTCCTTCGCGCAACGGCTGGCGCGAAGGACTTACCATCGGTACCGGGATGAATGGACGCGGAGCAGTTGAAATTATTATTGCCGAGATCGGACTCGAAATGGGGATCATTGATAAAACCATCTTCTCCATTTTGGTGTTTATGGCCATCTTCACCACCTTGACAGTACCGGTATTGCTGAATTGGACCTCGAAATGGCTGCGTCGTCGTGGCGAGCTGGTATACCTGGACAAACGAAAAGGGGTAATCGTAGTTGGGGCGAACCCGCTGAGCCTGCTGCTGGCTCAAAAGATGAGTTCCCGAATCCCTGTAACCCTCATCGACAATAACCCGGAGCGGGTACAGCAGGCCCGGACAACAAAGCTACACTGCCTGCAGGGAAATGCGCTCAATGAAGACACCCTGGCAGAGGCCAATCCGGAAAATGCCGCTTCCTTTATCGGGCTGACGACCAATAGCCAGGTCAACCTGCTGGCAGCACAGCTGGCACACGAGGCTTTCCTGATTCCGAACACCTTTGTCGCGACTACCCGGAGCGAATCGGCAATAGGATCAGAGCTGCTCCGAAAATCGAACGCAGTACACTTGTTTGCCCCATCCTTCGATATGGAACAGTGGGTTCAAAAGATCCAGCTTGAAAAAGCCACACTTCAACCATTGACCGTTGACAAACCAACGAATGGTAAAGCCTGGTGCGAAAAGCAGTCGCTCAACTTTCAATCCAGCCTACCTGTGCTCGTAGAAAGCGAAGATGAGAACATGCGCCCCTTCCATGCCGGCGAACATCTGGAAGTGAATGATCGGGTTTGGGTACTACAGGGCTAGCAGGGAATTACAGACAACGAATGCCGGAGGTATTGAATATGGGACAGGCCAATATCGTTGCAACTAAAGGCGCCTCTCTCGTAAAAACAGATAAAAACCTCCTTCAGCCAGACCAAGACCTCGTAAAATTAAAGAGAACAGAAACAAGAAAAACAACAAAGCTATGAAACAGAAAATAACATCATTCATGCTGCTTCTTATTGCAGCTCTTTCTGCG
>NZ_JBZQJF010000116.1:0-3770 GCF_059905295.1 Mangrovibacterium sp. | reverse complement strand
TGTCTGGCTATCTTCAATACATTGCGAAGAAAGGTAACAAAACAGCATCTTTGCATTAACTGACTTTCACAGAAAAAGGTCAAATTTCCAGGAACAGATGGAAGAATCATATCTCCTTTATTCTAAACCATCGGATTATTATTCCTATGGAACAGGTGCTAAAGCTCAAACATGTTCTCTCCGCCTTTCAGATCATAGACTTTTCCTTCCCAAACAAAGGTTCCGCTGACCCCATCAGGCAAGTTAATTTCTGCTTTCAATCCTTTCTCCGATTTGCGATATGCTACTGAAATTTTACCTTCAGGGTGTGGCATTTCACCTTCTATTTTTTGAATTGTTCCCAGGTGAGGTTCAATTCTCACTTTGGCGAAATGAGGGGCAACACTCTCAATTCCGAGCACCGTTCGGTAAAGCTCAATATTCGGACTTGATCCCCAGGCATGGCAATCGGAACGTGTCGTTTCAACGTCGGACGTTTCGCCCCAGGTAGTCATCCCTAAGTCGATATTTTTGCGCCAAATGTCCAACCACTCTAAGTAGTGATCTCCCAAGCCAGCTTTAACCAAGGCTAAGTGGAGATAGTATTTAAAGTAAATGGAAGCTTGGGCCAGAGTCGTATCTTCCAACATCGTCTTAGCCATAACCTCAGCTTGTGGTCCTTTCGCTAATCCAGCCAAAATTGCAAGAGAATTGGCATGTTGTGAGAACAGATCTTTTTGGGGCGTATCGGCATACAATCCACGGGATTCATCCCAGTATTTATCCTGAATAGTCTTTGCCAGCTTATCGCTAAGTTTAGCATACAAAGCAGCGTATTCCGCAGATCCTTCAGCTTGCTCCAACGCTTGTCCCGACTGAAGAGCCAGCAGTAACTGCAAATCGATCAAAGCAGAAGTACCGTCTTCCATCATTGGAGCAACCCCCATCTTCCACTCCGAAACCCAATCGGTAAAATTCCAGCCAGGCACATTCTTCAATGAGCCATCGGCATCTACATGCGAAATGAAATAATTCAGAATCTGGCGAGTACCCAGCAATTTACTTTTCACAAACTCTGAATCTTTTCCCATCATCATATAATCGTACAATGCGCTGACATACCACAATGAATAAGGCGGAATAACCTGTCCCTGCGTATCGGGATACCGGCTCAACGTATACCCATCTGGCTGTCGGGAATAATCCCACAAGCTAAGTGCATATTTCGCCAAGCGGTCGTCGCCACTGTTGTAATACGAAATCATCATCTGGATACGGGCATCCCCTATGTATTGCAAACGTTCATAATACGGGCAATCCATGTAAGTTTCAACTGCGCAAAGTCGGGCTGTTCGCCAACCGATCGCCAAAATTTGATTCAACTCATTGTTGTCAACCTCCAGCTTGGCATTCATCTCAAACGGATAACCGGTAAATGTGCCGTAGAAGTCATTGATGCTTAACGGCTCGTCTTTTGTTTCAACGGCGATTTCCACATAGCGATAGGTACGCCAATTTAATGTTGTAAACTCCTGATTTGAAGCTCCATTCGAAATAATCGTATCCTGCCGGCCTGAGATTGTTTTCCCGTCAATCTCATTCCGGTTATTTTTAGCTCCTTCTGCATCATACAAAGCTTCAGCATAGGTCAGCACGATGGTCGCATTTTTCCCACCGCTAAACAATAAGGTGGAATAAGCATTGGTCAAAAATGATTGGTCAAGCAGAATTCGGCCGGTGCTGTTTGCAGGAACCATAACTGCCGCTTTTTCCTGCGGGAATGTTTCCGGCACCACTACACCTTCAGTTTTTCGGGTAGCCACCAGCCGCTGAGGCGTTAACTCCATCGGAGGAATCATGGCCGGGGTCAAGGTCCAGCCGCTGCGCGTATTAAAGCCAAAGCCAACAAAGGCCCGGTCAACAAAACCTTCAGGTTGTAGCCAGCTACTGTCATCAAAACCGGCTTTGTTCCATCCCTGAACTTTCAGGTTCATGTCGACTTTGTCTCCAGCTCCAGCGGCGTAATAGCCACGCACTTTTTGTCGGATAGGCGTATAGCTGTGATCATCAACACACTTCCAACTTGTATTCGTATTGACAGCCTTCGTCGCATCACTGGTACCCTGCACCAATAAGGCGGTCCGCTTCGAAAATTGAAAAACCGGTTTCAACTCACCTTCATTCCAAACCATCACAGCCAGCAGATTATTACCGGCCTTTAAATAAGGAGCAAGATCTACGGGTTCATAATTCCAATGCTTAATATCGCCAATTACCGGCCCCAGGGAAACCAACTGCTCATTCACAAAAAGTTTGTAGCGATTATCTGCTGAAACACGTATTTCAAATGTTTCCGGAACGGTATCCACTCGGAAACTTTTTCGAAACAAATAAAGTCCCGGATCATTTTCACCAGCTTTCGGTACGTATATCCAACTGGCATCCCATTCCGGATCAGGCTCTCCAAACTGGGCCGAAACTGATAGAGACAACAAAATAATCAGAAAGGTTATGAGCGTTTTCATCATTGGGAATTTTGAGGTGAATGAGAAATTCAGGTCTATTTCAAAGCCTTTTCGTTATAGTTTACCCTTACACCGAATTGATTGATGATCAAATCCAGGCCAAGCATTGCTCCCGGGTTCTTTTCTCCAACGATCTTGCCGGACAAAGCTCCCTTACTAATGGTGGCCAAATCTTCGATACGCTGCGGAGTTTCAACATTGGGGCCGAAAAAGTGTCCGGGATAGAACTTTTCAATTCCTTGGTCGGCCATTATTTTGCTTATTTTTTCGCAAGTTGCCAGTAAGGTTGAGAATTTGGTTGTCAAAAGTAAATTGCCTGAACCAAATGAGTCACCGCTAAAACCGTAGTGTGCCGCCTTGTCGATAAAAGTTGTTGAACCCGGCGTATGTCCCGGTGTGAAAACAACCTCCAACTGACGTCCTCCAAGATCAATGATTTCGCCGTCTTTCAGATATTTAACTTTCCCTTTGTAGTTGGGCATAAACTGGGGAATACCAACCGTATCTGCAGGATTGATGTACAACTCCGGGAAATAGTCGATTGAGGCGCCAGTATGATCGGGGTGAACATGTGTTGCAACTAACATCACAGGTTTTGAGGTAATCGAAGCCACAATTTGATCCAAATCTTTGATATTTGTTCCGGCATCAATTAAAACGGCTTTTGTATCCCCTTCAACCAGATAAAGGCTTTCGTTGAACATGACGTGCCCTGTTCCGATCCAGGTATGTTCGTCCAGTTGATGGAAAACTACATCATCTCCTTTATAAACTTCTTTTCCTTCAATATTCGACTGAGGTTGTGCAAATACAGCAAACTGAATCGCAACAATCAGCATGGCTATTAGTGATATTCTTTTCATTTTTTTCTTAATTTTTTGAATAAAAGTTGGACGGCTAAAACTAAATTAGAGCATACTGGCTTGTCCTACTGAAGCAGCGACTTCCAGCAGCTTTTTATCGTGATTATGTACCAAGCTGGATTGATTGTCGAATAGCATAGTCGCTCCACCCTCCGGAGTGAACGGGGCCCATTCCGGCACCATCTCATTATTGGGATTTCCGGTCCAGGCAAAAGTTGCCCAAGTCTTGCTCATCTTCCCTGCTAATGCGTACGCCTCGGGCGAACCACTATTATATTCTTCGGTGCGTGCAATATTGTTGAAGACAAAAGCGATTTCCATGCAATGGCTCGATTTCAACATGCCATCCAGATGCGGAGCATTCCATTTGAACACATAATTATAAACAGGAGCTCCCCCCGGG
>NZ_JBZQJF010000115.1:0-15530 GCF_059905295.1 Mangrovibacterium sp. | reverse complement strand
TAACTCAACACGCGGCATTGTGTTTTGAATTTCCTTTTCCAGCTGAAGCGAGCGCTGTTGTACTAAAAAATCATCCAGATAGTAGGGATTCACATATTCGTTTTCTATTCCCCCGCGTTCTAGCAGTTCGACAATCTTTGAAGATAATTCATCCGAAGAAGCCAGAAAATAATTCTTCTCACCGATCAGTACGAGCTCATTCTTGAAAAACTTTCCCAAGGTCTTCCATAGCGAAGCATCTTCCTGCAACAAATTCGACTCGGTATAATTCATGGTAGCAGGCAAGCTCACCGATACAACCGTTTGAGGCAGGCAATGTCGTTTAACAAGCCGAAAAAATTCCTCTGTATAAAAGCGGTTGCACCCCAAAGTCGAAGGTGGAGGAAGATTCATCAGGATAATATCGTACTTCTTGTCGGTCTTGGCCATAAACGTACGAATATCCGTTGGCACAAATTCAACCTTCGAGAAATCCTGCTTCTCCCCTTCCCTGTTTTTCCAGTACTTATACACCTCGGGATTCGCCTCCAGGTAAGTAATCTTTTCAACCTCATACTTATTGATTTCGCGAATCATTCCCGAAACTCCTCCCGACAAAAGCAACACTTGTCGCGGATGCTCACGCTGAAGCATGGCAAAATGAACGGCTTCTTCGCTAACCATAAAATTGCCGGTATACATTTGCAGACTGTGATTTTCGTAGAAGTTGAATTGATCGGCTTGTTGGGTTACAATCAAATTTCCGTAAGGCGTACTCTGGTTTCGAATGATTTTTTGACTGGGATACAGCCACTGTTTTATCCGGGTGTCGGGATTGAAGACAAACAGTAGTGCCGGGATCACAAGTGCTCCGACAATCAAAACCAGCCTTCTGCTTTTCTGTCTGCAGATCAAGGCTCCAACCATTAAAACAAGGAAAGCCGTACTACAAAAAATCTGTGAACTATTCAAAAAACGACCGAAGACCAAACTGAAAAGCAGTCCCCCGGCCAAACTTCCCAAGGATTCAAAGGCATAAGCTTTTCCAATCTTGTTCTTATTTTCCAATTTGGAAAATCCGGTAGCAAACAGGGTAAATAAATAACCCGAAAGAAAGCATAGCGGGTATAGTAAAAGGAAAGCTCCAACAACTGCACTCCCGATACTGGTAATGGTTCCGGGAGGAAAAAGCTGACTTTTCAACCAATAGAGCAGCGCAATCAAAACTAACGGGAGCAATGCCAACACGAGCAACATAACGGTAGCCCTTTCTTCATTAAATCTGCCGGGTATTCCTTTCCGTCCGGAATAAGCACCCCAGCCCGTCAGTAATAACCAGGCAGCCATAACAATCCCAAGGATAAGTTCATTGCCGGCCATTACACTCATAAATTCGCGAATGAAAACAAGTTGATTGATAACTGCCAACAGGCCAATCAGGAACAGAAAAACACCCGATTTTGAAAAAGCTTCGGTTTGTTCCCTGTTAAAGTCAGAAACGGAATCGGCTTGAAACTTCGTTTTTTTCAAACTGAAGTAGTATTTCCAATGCCACGACAAATGAAAAAAGGCAATAATCACCATTCCGATCCCTAAAGCGACGTGCCATTTCAACAACTGGTCGTAATGTGGAATTTCCAGTTTATAATTTACCTTGACCACACTTAATAAGCCCAATAAGCCGGAAACCACAAAAGTAATCAGCAATAAAACATTCCAAAACTTACGATGTAACCTGCTCTGGTAGATTCCCCACCGGGTAAACAAGGAGCTAATGAGATAAGCTAAAAGAAGGACGATGGAAACCGGGAATAATGGATAAGCCGAATTCATGGCTGGTTCCTTAAGATCTCCTGTTCACTGAAAACAATAGCCTGGTAAGTGTATAGTTCAGCATCGCGCCAGCCGTTTTTTCCAATCCCGGCCTTACGACTTGCACACTCTTCCAGAAATTCAATTTTTGTCCAATGCGTTTTCTCGGCTACCTGCGGCAATAAAGTACCGCGATGGCCATCTTTAACCATGAAGATTCCATCTCTTCCCAGCACAAATTGATCAATGGAATGAATTCGTTTCAGCGGTGTCAACACCGATATCTCAATATCCAGATCATCCATTTCATCCGGATCCACAGCATCAAAACGCGAATCGAGCAAGGCTGCAGCCCAAGCCATTTCCTGCACGGTTTGGTATAGAGGTTTATCGGATTGCAAATGACCAATACATCCCCGAAGTTTGTCCTTTTTGTGCAGCGTAACAAAAGCACCACAAGGCACTTTCAACACAGAAGGAAGGTTTGACTCATCAACTTTGGATTGGCTCTTCATTCCCAACTTTTCTTCGATTGATTGCCGGGCAATTTGCAGTAATATCAATTTTTCCTGATTTGTCAGCGACATCTCTTCGGAATCAGGTGCCTTTTGTGGCCGGATAAATGCAAAAGCATGGTAACCAACAACCCGGTATTTATCTCCGTAAGGGGAATCGCCCGAATTTTGATAGCGAACATCATTTACCTGCATGCCGGCAATTGTCGAACTCATATCCAACAAAGTAAGAATTGAGCTCCAACCACAGGCGCTGGTTGCCAGGCCGTGAATTCGTTTCGACTCGTTCTCCTCAATGGCTTTCAGAAATGTGGCTGGTGAATTGGAAGCAATAGCAGCTCCTGTTGCCGAATCAGCCTTTTGCGCACCTTCATAATCTGGGTAATGCGAAAAATCGCTGCTAATAACAAACAAGTTTCGGGAGTTAAAATAAGGCTTCAAGGCATCTGCTATCTTTTGGCAAGTGGAAGCAGAACGGGTTCCGATAATTATCGGGACAATCTTGAAAGGCTTATGTAGCCGGTATTGCAAAAAAGGCAACTGCACCTCCAGGCTATGTTCCTTTTCGTGAGCCTCTTCTACATAATCAAAGAAAGAATATTGCTTAATCAACTCATTGACCAAAGGAAGATCAACATCAACAACTCCCAAAGGCGTTTTATAGTTCCCTTGATTATAGATGGATGCCCCACTCAAATAAGTGTGGTGACTTGTTCCCAACAGAAAAATATGATCGTAGGTGTTTTCAGGATCAAGCTGAGCATAGGCCGATGCAGCTACTTCACCGGAAAAAACATAGCCGGCATGCGGAGCAATCACTGCGGCCACATCCTGACCTTCAGTTCCATTCTCCACATTTTTGAAGAAGGTGGCCAGTTGTGCTTTTAACTCCAGTGGATCGGATGAATAAAATGCTCCGGCAACAGCAGGTTCTCTGCAAGGAACGGATTCTTCGGCATTTTGTCCGGATGAAAAAAAAGGGATAGACAACAGGTTAACACATAAGCAGCATACCATAGCAGACCGATTCATTATTTCTGGTTTTTTATCACAAGAGCCTCATACGGCTATTGTTAGTTTACCGGAATGAATCAAATAAGTTCCTTTTCTCTTTCTGTTTTTATATCTGCTGTCAAATTAAGAAGACAAAAAAATCGCCACCAGCCCAAAGGCTAATGGCGATACTATTTTCGTATTAAGAGCTTCACCCAAGGTGAAATCCTCAATGAATAAGCCTGATTAGATAAACAAGTTCAGATTTGATTTTTCAGTTGCTTCCAAATAAGTGGCTACACCACCAATTTCAACACCATCAATCAATTCATCCTTGCTAACGCCCATCACATCCATCGACATTTGACATGCAATCATGCGAACACCGTTATCCAGGGCCGTTTTCATCATGTCTTCTACCGAATCAACTTTCTTCGACAGCATACGCTTTTTCATCATCATCGATCCCATACCGAACATGTTCATTTTGGAAAGCTTCAAGCTTCCGGCATTGTCTGGCATCATTTTACCAAACATGTTACCCATAAAGTCTTTTTCAACTTTCGGCTTATCTTGTTTCTTAATCACATTCAATCCCCAGAAGGTAAAGAACATGGTTACATCTTTGCCGGTCGAAGCAGCTCCGTTGGCAATAACCATCGATGCCAGAGCACGATCCAGATCATCGCTGAAGACAACCATGGTTTTGTCTTGTGGTAAGTTGGCGATAGTGGCACCACCTTTTGCAGCCTTCTTATCCTCACCTTTTTCGATAACTGCAGAAATGATTCCGGCCTTGTTTTCCAGTGAAATCAGCTTGTTTCCGGTCATGTTACACCACGACTCCACATCTTTCATAAAACCAGGGTCACTGGCTTTTTGCAGCAGACGCTCGCCCGGTTTCAGATTAGCTACCTCGGTTTTCAGTTTCAAAATTGGTCCCGGACACTGCAAACCACAAGCATCAACCTCGATGGTTTTAATCGCTGCCGCAGCTGCATGAACTTCAACCGGTTTACCACGGTAGATGTTACTATCGTGTGCAATATAACTTGATTCGAAAATATCCTCGTTACTTTGTTTGCTGGTTGTGTGCTCGTAAGTTTTGTAACCTCCGCTTAGGTTGTAAACCTCGGTAAAACCATTTTGCATCAATACCCGGGCTGCAATATAACCACGGAGTCCAACACCACAGTACACAATGATTTTTTTATCCTGAGGCACTTCATCCAGACGTTCGCGAATTTTGTCAACCTCAATATTAATTGAGCCTTCAATGTGTCCTAATTCATGCTCTTCAGGTGTACGAACATCCAGCAAACAGATATTACGGGAATCCATATTGCTCACCTCGCGCCAGTTCATAATTTTTAAACGGCCCATCAAGATGTTCTCAGCTACGAAACCAGCCTGGTTAACCGGATCTTTAGCTGATGAATATGGCGGTGCATAAGCATGCTCAATTTCCTGTAAATCGTAAATTGTTCCGTTCTTCATCAACACCGTTGCAATCAGGTCAATACGCTTATCAACACCGTCGTAACCAATCATTTGCGCACCATACAACTTACCTGTTTTCGGCTGAAATAAGATTTTCAAAGTATAAGGCATTGCTCCCGGGTAATAACCGGCATGAGACGATCCGTGAATAATACTTGAAATATATTCGATACCTTCTTTTTTCAGGGTTTTGGCAGCCATACCTGTTGAAGCAACCGTAATATCAAATACCTTAGCAATTGCTGTAGCGATAGCACCTTTATAAGTACGGGCATTTCCCATAACCACATTATCGGCAACAATACGACCTTGCTTATTGGCAGGACCTGCCAGGTAAGTATTCACATATTTCCCGGTAATCGGGTGTGGAAATGCAATGGCATCACCCAAAGCATAAATATTTTCGTCGTTGGTTTGAAGGTACTCATTCACTTTAATACCACCATTATCTGCCAGCTCCAACCCGGCTTCTTTCACCAACTTAGTTTCCGGGCGAACACCAATGGATAGGATTACCAATTCAGTCTCGATTTCGCGACCACTTTGCAATACCACTTTTACATGATCCGAAACCTGCTCAAATGCATCAACACCATCTTTCAGGTAGAACTCAACATTTTTCGTTTTCAAGTGCTGGTGAACCTCTGCGGCCATTTCGTAATCAAGCGGCGCCATAACCTGGTTAGCCATCTCTACGATGGTAACATCCATACCCAATTCGTGCAGGTTTTCAGCCATTTCCAAACCAATAAAGCCAGCTCCGATTACAACAGCACGACGTGGTTTCTTCTCGTCACAGAATGATTTAATCTTGTCTGTGTCGTGCACATTGCGCAAGGTAAAAATAGACGGATGGTTAATTCCTTTAATTGGTGGGCGAACAGGCTCAGCTCCCGGCGAAACGACTAATTTGTCGTAGCTTTCGATATAACTTTCACCTGTAGCATGGTTTTTAATCTCAACCGTTTTCTCATCCCGGTTAATCTTCATCACTTCCTGTAAAACACGCACATCAACATTCAAACGAGCTTTGAAACTCTCCGGCGTTTGCACCAACAAGTTATCACGCTCCTTAATGGTGCCACCTATATAATAAGGTAACCCACAGTTTGCATACGAGATGTATTGTCCGCGCTCGAACATGATAATCTCTGCGTGTTCATCCAACCTTCTTAAACGGGCGGCAGCTGTTGCTCCTCCGGCAACGCCACCTATAATAACATACTTTGCCATTACTTAAATATACTTTTAACAGTTCATCTTAATGAATAGATATGCAAATATCTACATATTAAATAAATCAGAGCTATCAATTCGATTTTTTTAAAGCTGTGTTTAGAATATTTAACAATGGGTTTTTATGAAAAAAAGATGCAGAAATCCGATGTATTTCAGACGTCTGCATCTTTTTACTCTTCGATGAAAAACCAATTAATAGCTAACTAAATGATGCTGAATAGCCAGAAAAGAAAGTGTAGCAATGGTGAACCAAAGCGCAATCCCTAATATAAAACTCCTGGCTCCGGCCTGCTTTGATTCAGCAATAGAAATGTTAGAGCCAATCAGCAACAAAGCAACAACCATTCCGCGTCGGCCTAACCAGTTTAGGTGGCCAAAGGTATCCTGCATACTTGGCAGGAAATGGGCAAAGACAATAGCCACAACAAACAAACCAATAAACCAGGGAATCTTAATTTTGCCTTTATCATTTTTCCGGTCTACCAAAGCGAAAGCAATAGAAACCGGGATGATCCACAACGCACGGGTTAATTTTACGGTTGTTGCAATCTCCAGCGCTTTCGTTCCATAGGAAGCACCGGCACCAACAACTGAGCTGGTATCGTGAATCGCAATGGCTGCCCAGTACCCAAAAGCTTCCTGGCTGAGATGAAAGAAGTGGCCAATCATCGGGAATAGCAGCAAAGCCAAAGCATTCAGGATGAAAATAACAATCAATGAGAATGAAATCTGAAAGTTACGCGCCTTAATAACCGGCGCCAGGGCAGCAATTGCACTTCCTCCGCAAATAGCTGTTCCGGCAGCAATCAAAACACTAATCTTATGGTCGACTTTAAACAACTTGCCAAGCAACAAACCTAAAGAGATTGTTGCAATGACAGAAACGGCTGTTATTTCGAAGCCACTTTTTGAGGCTGCCACAACCTGGGTCAGGTTCATGCCAAAGCCCATTAAAACAATGGAGGCTTGTAATACAATAGCTGTAAAGCTTGACATTTTATGGTGCTTAATGCCAAGTAGCGAAAGGCCTATTCCGATTAACAAAGCTAAAGCCGGAGACATGAAAGGTAAAAAGCAAGCCGCCAGCAAAACGAAGTAAATAAGTTGAATTTGATTTTGTGTGAGCTTCATGACGTATTCTTTTTTATTACAAAGCTACGCCTTCATTATAATCAAGTCAAATTGTTTATTTTTATTACCTATAACTAAAGGTTATTTAGAGGACAGGAAATTCCGAAACAAATCCGGGATGCTTTTTTCCGGACCTTGCCGCATCGCAATCCGAAACTTCCGATATATCGCCAGATCTTTCACCTTTATGCGAACAAGCTGCTTTAGCTGCAACTCCTTCTCAATCGCTTTTTCAGACACCAAGGCTAAGCCATCGAAATTAAGCAGGAAGTTTTTAATGGCCTCGGTGCTTCCCAGGTGGATAAAAACATTCAGGCGTTCCAAATCAACCTGTTGCCGCAAAAGCGCATGCTGAATAACCTCGAGCGTACCCGAACCTTTTTCGCGCACAACCAGCGGGATTTCCTGCAGGTCGGCAATGGTTAGTGATTTCTGCTTTGCAATTAACTGGTTGGCTGCCGCTACCACAACAATCTCGTCGTCCATATAATCCACATAACGAATATTCGCTTGTGAGCTGTCGTTTTCAACCAGCGCCAGATCAATCTCATTATTCAGCAGCTTACGCTCCATATCAAAAGAGTTGCCATTAAACAAATCGAGTTTAATTTGCGGATACCGCTGATGAAAAGCAGCCAATACCTCCGGAATAACATATTGCGATATGGTTGAGCTGGCTCCAATTTGCAGCAAGCCCCGATGAGCATCGTTCAGCCGACCAAGCTCAAATTCCATTTCCCCATAAAGCTCCCGAATCTGCTTCAAATGTTGATAAGCCAGTTTTCCGGCCTGAGTCAGGTAGATCTTGTTTCCCTTGCGATCAAACAGTGCCGTATTCATCTTATTCTCCAGCTCTTTCACATGTTTAGTCACAGCCGGCTGACTGATAAACAACTCCTCTGCAGCCTTCGAAAAGCTCAATTTCTCGGCCACAGCCATAAAAACTTCATCCCGGTAATCCATGGTTGTTATTGTTTCTGATGTTTTAAAACTACATATTTTCAAGCAATTCGTTGAAACTGCAAAACAAACTTGAGCCAACCAATTCCCATTATTTTTGTTTCTTTGTGGGCTCGAAAAGGAAAACGATACTTATGAAGACGATATTAAGCTACTTGCTTACACCAATTTACTTAGTGATTTTTGGCTTATTACTCGGCCTGTTCCACCCGATTCAGGTTGTGTGCCGCTACATCGGCGGTTACGAACTTCGCAAAAAGTCGGTGGATATATTAAACTGCATGCTGCTATACAGCCTTATGATATTGGGTTCCCGCATTCGTTTTCGTGGATTCGAAAAGCTGCCGCAAGGTCGTCCTCTCATTATTGTATCGAACCACCAAAGCACCTTCGACATTCCGCCAATCGTGTGGGGATTTCGCAAACATCACCCCAAGTTTGTTTCGAAAAAGGAACTGGGGAAAGGTATTCCGAGTATTTCGTACAACCTGCGCCACGGAGGATCGGCCCTGATTGACCGCAAAAACGGTCGCCAGTCGCTGGTGGAAATCAGTAAACTGGGCAAGCACATTGAAAAAGAAAACTACAGCGCCAGCATTTTCCCCGAAGGTACCCGCAGTAAAACAGGTAAGGTGAAGCGCTTTCAGTCGCCGGGAATCGCCATGCTGCTGAAGGCGGCACCATCAGCCTGCATCGTTCCCTTTGTCATCGACGGAAACAGCCAATTGATGGCTAAAGGCTACTTCCCTCTTCAGGTTGGGTTGAAGTTAAACTATACCGTGCTTGATCCAATAGAGCCAGCAGGCCGCGATATTGCAGAGTTAACCCTTGAAGTTGAGCAGAAAATCAAACAACATTTGGGACAAGATTAACCCGCCTTTCATTTGCTGCATTATAGAAAAATATAGTTTCCCCATTTTGCAATCCTACTAATTAAAGGAGCCATATTAGCGTTTTGTCTGATGACTGTATACTAAATCATCAAATAATTTACGAACATATCTTGATCCTGTCATTTATTGATTAATAAATAACGGGATCATATATCTCCAGCAATTCATGATAAAATAATTTAAAGAAATAAGTCGATCCAGAGATTTATCATTTAATAAATTGTCGAATGCATCGTATTCAATTAATTATTAAGCAATGAATAGCATAACAAGAATTCTCACGACTATAGGTAAGGTGTAAAAGCCATTATTCTTTCCACAGGATAAGAATTATTAAATAAATCAAACGAAATTTATTCCTGCACATAAACGCGACGCACGCGTTGAGAGATTCCGGTCAGCACTTCGTAAGGAATCGTTCCCATCCAATCAGCCAGGTCTGTCAGACGGATATGTTCGCCCATTAACTCCACCGGATCACCAGGTTGCACATCGGCACCTGTCACATCAATCATGGTCATATCCATACAAATGTTACCAATAATCGGATATTGACGGCCGGCAATCCAAACCTTTCCGGCTCCGTTACCCAGGCGACGATCGTACCCATCGGCATAGCCAACCGGAATAATGGCAATCCGCTTTGGATATTCAACCTGCCCTTTGCGTCCGTAGCCAACTGTATTTCCCTCGGCAACTGTTTTTACCTGCGAAACAACTGTTGTCCAACGTGCCACGGTCTCGGCCTGCACCGCATCCGACTGCGAAACTCCGTATAGACCGATTCCCAGACGAACCATTTCCATCTGGTATTCGGGGAAACGCTCAATACCGGCCGAATTCAGGATATGGCGAATGACTCTATTGGGTTGGCCTGTGACCACAGGTGCACTCAAATCGGTAAAGATCTGAAACTGATCCCGGGTAAAATCATCATGCTCAGGGCTGTCGCTGGCTGCCAGGTGCGAAAATACCGACTGAATGCGCAAACGCCCGTCGCGGGGAATACGAACCGCAATCTCTTCTAACTCTTCGGGCGACGAAAAGCCCAAACGATGCATGCCTGTTTCAAGTTTCAGGTGAATCGGAAAATCGCTAACAGCCATCCTTCGTGCCGCCTGGTCAAATTTTTCGAATAACTCAATCGAATAAATATTCGGTTCCAGACGATATTCAAGCATCATTTCGAAGCTGTGTTCTTCGGGGTTCATCACAATAATCGGCGTACTGATTCCGGCTTGACGCAGTTCTAACCCTTCATCAGCAACGGCTACAGCCAAATAATCTACCTGCTGAAACTCCAAAGCACGGGCAATCTCGACGGTTCCGCTTCCATACGAAAAAGCTTTCACCATAATCGTAATCTTCGTTTGCGGTTTCAACTGAGCGCGGTAGCGATTCAGATTTTCAACCAAATTATTCAGGTTGACTTCCAACTGAGTTTGGTGGTATTTTTTCTGAAGTAATGCCGCAATACGCTCGAAACGAAAATCGCGGGCCCCTTTCAATAAAATATGTTCATTCCGAAAATCTGAAGGATTAAAAGCAGCTAAAAACTCTTCGGTAGTCTGAAAAAAACGGGCATTCTCGTTGAACAAATCGCGGTAATGAAAGAGGTTCTTTCCAATGCCGATTAATCGACCAACGCCATAAACATCAACCAAGCGCTTGACACCCTGCACCAATTCTTCTCCTGAAAACCCCGACTGTTCAATATCCGACAAGATTAAACAACGCGGACGTCGTTCATTCAGTGACTGACTTTTCAGAAACTGTAAGGCAATTGTCAGCGAGTTAATATCCGAATTATAGTAGTCGTTAATAAGCAAACAGTTGTTGATTCCCTGCTTCAGCTCGAGCCGCATAGCAACGGCTTGCAAGCGCGAAAACGAACGTAAAACAGCATCGTTTTCATAACCGGAAACTAAAATGAAAGCCAGACAATGCCCGATATTTTCCAGCGAGGCCGAATCAGTAAAAGGAACGTTCAGATGATAGTCCTTTTTGTTCCAGCTAAAATAAATAGCGCTCGACGAATCCTCCACATCCATCTTCAGAGAAAGTTCGGCATCAGCGCCACTGCTAGTCCATGCAAATAATTTCATTCCCGAGCGGCCGTAGGTTTCGCTCACAGCACGATCAACTTCTTTCTGATCTTTTCGATAAATGATGGTATCGCAGCTTTCAAATAGCTTCAACTTTTCATCCAACTTTTTTTCGACCGTCGAAAAGTTCTCCTGGTGCGCTTCCCCAATATTGGTGAGGATTCCGATTGTCGGCAGAATAACGTTCGCCAACTTTTCCATTTCCCCGCTTTGTGAAATGCCAGCTTCAAAAATCGCCAGGTTGAACTGCTCACTCATATTCCAAACCGACAAGGGAACGCCTACCTGCGAGTTATAGCTTTTAGGACTGCGAATGATTTTCAGAGATTGGTGCAGCAGATCGTACAGCCATTCCTTCACAATCGTTTTGCCGTTACTCCCGGTTATCGCCAAAACCGGATAACTATATTTCGCCCGTACTGCGGCAGACAGTAGCTGCAAAGCCTCCAACGAATTTTCAACCTGTATGAAAAAGGCTTGCGGAAACCGATTCAGGTCGACAGGCTGGCAAACGACAAATGTCCGAACTCCTTTTTGATACAGGTCTCCGATGTATTGATGACCATCGTGACGAATGCCCTGAATGGCAAAAAACAAACACGAATGCACATCGGCAATCGTACGACTGTCGATAGCAATAGACTGAATTGTTGGATTGAGGAAGGACTCGGTACCAGATTTAATCACACCCTTAACAAGACCAGCAATTTCTTTGATCCCCCACGCTTCCATGATTTGGATTTATTGATGAATTTTGTTGTAACACGAACGACACAACGGCTCATACTCGTTTTTCTCGCCCAGCATTACCTGTTTATCATTCGCAGACAGGCGATGTGAGAATTGAGCAATATTGCCGCAACGCAAACAAATAGCATGCACTTTCGTGACATACTCGGCCACAGCCATTAGCTCGGGCATTGGTCCAAAGGGTTTACCTTTAAAGTCCATATCCAGGCCGGCAACAATTACCCGAACACCTTGCTCTGCCAACTTTATACATACCTCCACCAAACCTTTATCGAAAAACTGAGCTTCATCAATTCCAACTACTTCGTATCCTCCCGACAACATGATGATAGCTGCCGAATTATCAACGGGCGTACTGGGGATTGAATTTTCATCGTGCGAAACCACCTCCGAGTCAGAGTAGCGCACGTCAATCTTGGGTTTGAAAATTTCAACCTTCTGACGCGCAAACTGTGCCCGGCGCATCCGCCGAATCAATTCTTCAGTCTTCCCCGAAAACATCGAGCCTGCAATTACTTCAATGCTTCCTCCTGGTTTTCGGTGACTTAAATCTCTTTCCAAAAACATAACATTCGATTCAATGGAGTTTTTAGTACTTTTACACAAATGTAATGTTTTACTTGGGTTAACACGATTGTTATTCGACTATGGACCGAAACAAATTACTCCAAATTATACAGCAAAATCTGGACGAGCTGAGCGAGATCAACTTAGAGATGAGCGCGAACACCAATCTTTCGAAATTCGAAGTTGAGATGGCACTCAACAAAGCAAAAATGATTTTGCAGGAATACCAGTTTTTGAAGGAAATAAACGAGCAACAGGAACCAATAATTTCCGAGCCAACGAAACCGGAAGCTATTGAACCGACTGCTACAGTAGAACCAAAGCAGCAAGTGCCAGAAGAGCTAACACCTGCACCGGAACCTCAAGCAACACAAGTTGAAGAACCCAAACAAGTGATACCGGTTGAAGTGACTGCTGACAATACGACTACTTACGAGGAGGATGAAGAACCCGTCGAGGTTTCGATCCCAAAACCTGTTCCCGTGGCCGAAGAGGTAAAAGCTGAAGTACCGGAAGAACCAAAAATAGAAGAGCCTGCCAAGCCTAAGCAAACCGGGGCAAAAGGAACGGGCACCAATGGATCAGCACCCAAAACGCTAACGGATCAGTTTCAATCGAAATCATTAAACGATTTACTAACGGCCAGCAACAAGCTCGACCATCGCTTTGCAAGCAGTCCTATTACAAAGCTGGAAAGTGCCATCGGGTTAAATGACCGGTTCCAGTATATCCGGGAGCTCTTTGCCAACGATGTTGATTTATTTCGCGACACCATTGGTCAACTCGACCGGATGCACACACTGGAAGAAGCGATCGACCATCTGGATGCAGAATTTAGTTGGGAAAAGAACGACACCAGCTTACAATTTTTACATTTGGTGAAACGCCGCTTCTCAAATTAATCACAAAAGCACACGATATATTATATGGCCAAACTATATTTAGTTCCCACTCCTATCGGCAATCTTGATGATATGACCTTTCGTGCCATCAAAGTTTTAAAAGAAGTCAATTTAATTTTAGCCGAAGATACCCGCACTTCATCGAAGCTGCTCCATCATTTTGAAATTCAGAATAAGCTGAGTTCGCACCATAAATTCAACGAACACCAAACAGCCGAAGGAATAGCCAAACGAATTGAAGCCGGAGAAAGTGTTGCCTTGATTTCCGACGCCGGAACTCCTGGCATCAGCGACCCGGGTTTTTTGCTGGTTCGCCAATGTGTGGAGCTGGGGGTCGATGTGGAGTGTCTTCCCGGAGCAACGGCGTTGATCCCAGCCCTTGTGAATTCAGGCTTACCTTGTGACCGCTTTTGCTTCGAAGGTTTCTTGCCACAAAAAAAAGGCCGTCAGAAAAAAATGCAATCCCTGGCCGAGGAAGAACGTACGATGATTTTCTACGAATCGCCCTACCGCTTAGTAAAAGCATTGGAACAATTCATCGAACACTTTGGTGAAGAACGGAAGGTTTGTGTGTCCCGTGAACTTTCAAAACTGTTTGAAGAAAACTTCCGTGGGACCTTGAAAGAAGCCGCCGAACATTTTAAAGCAAAAACGGTAAAAGGCGAAATAGTAATTGTTTTAGAAGGAAAAACCAGCTAATGTCCTACAACCAACGATATACCCATCTTTTTTTCGACCTGGACAACACGCTCTGGGACTTCGACCGTAATGCCAAACTTGCCATGAAGGCTACGGTTGTTGAGTTGAAACTAAACGGACAAGTTCCCGACTTCGACGAATTTTACGATTATTACGATACAATCAACCACCAGCTTTGGGAGGCTTACCGGAAACAGGAAGTGCAGAAAAAGGAACTCATTACCCGCCGTTTTGCAGAGACACTCAGTCATTTTAATATCCTAACAGTAGATCCGGTTGCCATGAACGACCGTTATCTTCATCACATGGCCCAACAAACCACCTTGGTCGATGGCACCACAGAACTTCTAACCACACTAAAGCAAAAAGGCTACAAACTACAGATTATCACAAACGGATTTCGGGAAGTACAACTCAATAAATTAGCAAACAGTGAAATTGCCCATTTCTTTGACCATGTCTTTATTTCCGAAGACTTAAGCTACCCCAAACCAGACATTCGTGTATTCCAGCATGCTATTCGTAGTAGTAATGCCCGGAAAGACAAATCAGTCATGATTGGCGACAATTGGGAAACCGATATCTTAGGTGCCCGCAATTTTGGGATCGATCAGATCTATCTCTCAAAAGATATAAAAAACAGCCACGACAACCCCTTTTTAAAGGATATCGAACAAAAAAATATCACTTTTTCAAACAACACCCCCCATACAAAAACATTCTGCACTGAAAAGTTAACAAATATTTTACGCTTCGTTTGAGAACCCGAAAAAAACCTTAAGCGACTACCCATAAGTCGATAGGAACATTCAGCGTTTTAAAATTTTTTTATGTTCCATTTAGGCATTTCATCATAAGATATGACAAATATCACATATTTAGATGATACTAGTACGAGGTCGAATTCATAAACCCAATTAATTTCTACTTTTGCTTCTGTTAACCTTTTGCAACATTTTTTAAACACATTTGTACCAAAATATGTTATAAAAGGTTAAATTGTACGAAATTGAATGATTTGGGGAATCATTCAACTTCGCAGACTACAAATACAAAGAGGGGAATTTCACATTTTAGAATCTGTATAGATACATTGATGCTGTTTAATTATTAAAGTTAATTTCTATGAAAAAAATCGCATTATTGCTTGCAATTTTTGCAATTGGGTTGCAGTCTGTATTGGCGCAAACCAAGGAAATTACAGGAACAGTTACCTCCGCTGACGACGGAAGTACAATACCTGGAGTTTCCGTTTCCGTACAGGGAACAACATTGGGGACAATTACCGATTTGGACGGTAAGTATGTAATTAAAGTTCCTGCGAATGCTACCACCTTGTTATTTTCATTTGTTGGTATGCAAACAAAGGAATTACCAATTGAAGGAGCTGTTGTCAACGCAGTCCTTGAATCAGATGTAGTTGGCCTTAACGAAGTTGTTGTAACTGCGTTAGGTATTTCGAGAGAGAAAAAGTCGTTAGGATAT